>ONOI01000033.1 GCA_900319375.1 uncultured Bacteroidales bacterium
GCCGAGAGACAGGGAGTAGCGGTCGAGGTCGAGCCTGGTCGGGAAGACGCGTACTTTTCCGTCGGTAACGATACCGCCGATGTAAAGAGAATCTATACGTCCTTGTCTACGGTCTCTAAACATCAGAATCCTCGCCAGCTTCTTGAAATCGCCCTCCTGATTGAGAGCAAGGCCGGCGCCCTTGATAAAGAACGAGCCGTCAAGCGAGCGGGGATGGATGCGGAAGGAAGTATCCAGTTTAGTAGTAGCGCAGAAAGTACAGTTAAGATTTCCCTTGAAGGAGCTGAGCATAGGAACCAGGGAGTCTACCGCCGGGACCATCTCGATTATCTTTTCGGCGGTAACATCCTTCAGGGAAATGTCGAATCCCGCGCCTATGTTCTGCTTAGTCTTAGTAGAATAAAACGCGTCCGCATAGACCGAACCCGCATCTGTATCGGCGGCAAGATCGCTCACCAGAACGGTCCTCTCGCCCATACGGATATTGGCGCCTACATTGCGGGCGTTGTAATCCATATACTTTACAGCGCCGGCCTTCAGGCCAACACTGGCTATGACGTTCGCCGGGATGACGAAAAGTTTCATTCCTTCGGTGTTCTCTTCGTCGAGATCCTTGCTGACGACCTCCTTGAGGTACTCTTCGTCGGAAACTGTCGAGGTAGTATCTACTACGGCGTCTTTACCAGCATCCAGCGCCGCGAGCAGCTGATTGAGGTTCAGCCAGCGCGAGAACGCCTCCAGGTCGAGCCTGTAGATACCCTTCCCCCTGCCGGTAAGAACGCGACGTAGGCCGCGCAGACTACCCTTCAGTTCGAGATCCGATTCGCCCGTCCTGACCTTGACATTATCGATCACAAGTTCGTTGGTATTGAAACTGGCATCCAGCCCCTCGAGCGAATTTCGCAGCGGGAATTTCGGGGTCATGACGACCGCATGGCCGATATGGACCGAGCCGCGCGGGTTCCATGTCTTCACGAGCTCGGTCAGCGCAGTATCCAGCTGCACATCGATGTCCGCCTCGCGGAACGACTCTTCCCTCAGGAATTCGGGCATCTCCATCCCCTCGCGGTGGGGGCGGCGGCGCGGCAGGGACTCGGTCTTGTTGCGGGCCCCGGCGACGATCTTGACGTCGTCGGCGGCAACGCGACCGAAGGGCAGCTGCGCCCTCAGGCTCGGGGTAGACACCGACGCGAGGAGGTCGGCTCCGGACTTGGCGAGCGTGCCGTCGGCTGTCAGGCGGACGTCGCCGTCCGCCGAAACGCCGTCCGGCAGCAGCGATCGCAGCGCCCGGAGCCGCGCCAGCGCGTCGGCGTCAAGGTCGACCTGCGGGTTCTCACCCAGCAGGTCGCGACCGGCCACGGTCGCATTGAGCGTAACGCCCAGCGCCTTCAGACTGAAGCCCGACACGTCGGCATCCAGAACACCGTCCTTGGAGTTCGCGCCGCTGAGCTTAAACTCCAGCGAGCCGCTCTTAACTATATCCGAAAAATTCAGATTGGTATCTTCGAGGGTAAAGTCTGCCCGGAAATGGGGCAGATTCAGCGGTTCAGGCTCCTTCTCTTCCTTCGGGCCGGTAGGCTTGAGAAGAGATGTATCGGAAGGCATTACATTCGCGTAAAGCCCAAATATACCTGCATCATGTAAATCCAGGCATCCGTCCCTGAGCAAAGACCAGAGATTCAGCTTAGCCTGAATGCGGTCTATCGCCAGTACGGTATCCTTAGATGCAGGTCTACCCTCCTCGAAGGGCCTGGTATAAGAAGCATCGTAAATGTAAAGAGAAAAGTCTGGCAGTGTCGACAAAAACTTTACACGAATCTTGTCAACTTTTACTTTACCTTCAAGTACAGGCTGAGTAAACTTCGTTATCAACTTATCCTTTACACGGGTGTAAAGAACGGTATGTACCGCGCTGATGATAAGCAGAATCAGCGCGGCCAGGATGATCAGAAGGATCTTCCACCACTTGCCTTTACGCTTCATTTTCCGAAATAATTACAGACCAACACAAAGATAGTCATTATCGGCAAGCAGACAAGCGGTGGAAAATCAGTTAGAAGAGTTTTTTATCTACCGGTACTTCTCCCCCACGAACCATCGGAGCCAGTGTAGGATACTTCTTTCCGGTCTTTGTTACAGCCTTCTTGTAAAGAGCTTCCCAATCGTTTGCGGAATCCTTCTGCAAAAGTTTGGTGAGGTATTCCGAAGCTTTCTTTTCATCTCCGAGACGGGCATACAACACAGCGTCAAGCCAGTCTTCAGTCCTCTCGTCTACCAGGTCATCGTACGGCTTCCCTACTCCAAGGGTCATGGGCCACTGGCGGGCCTGGTCAACTTTTGCAAGCGCGGCCTTGATGTTGCCCTTGTCTGCGAGGGCGGCAGCAAGCTGGAGCTTCACGTTGCGGTACAGGACGCGACTTCCGCTCTGGCCTTCGAAAGGAAGGATACGGATGTTGTCCAGCACCTTTTCCGCGGTAGCATAATTACCGGCTGCGATAAGGGACTTGGCGTAGGTATCTCCGACATGGAAATTCTCCTTGTTCTTGTTGTAGAATTTCCCGGTCAGTTCGATCGCCTTGGCGTAGTTGCCCTCGTCGTAATACTTCTTTGCGAGGTTGTTGCGGTATCTCCACTGATTGCGATCGAGGTCGAATGCTTTCTGAAGATCTGCGCGGCTTCCTGTAAGCGTTGCGCGATAGGCGTAGTACTGAGCGTAAGGGACATTGTCTTCAACCATCAGAGACTTCGCGGTTTCCTTGTCGCCCAGCGAATCCATCAGCATCGCAAGAAGATACTTGCTCTTCCAGGTACCGCCATTAGCAACCGCCCAGTTGAGAACTTCCGAAGACAGCTCTCTGGAGGGGAATACATAGTCCATGCTGCACTTCTCTGCAGAGTTTATGAGGGACACATCTCCCTTGAAATATGCCCTCCAAAGGGCGATAAGAATGTCGTTGTCTGGAGATGCCTCCAACACAGCAAACGCCTTGTCGTCAAGACCGAGGGAATGATAGAAGCAGGCAAACTCATAGTAATTCTGACCCTTGAGCTCCTCCTGAATGGTAGCGGCAAAAGCCTCTTTAGAAAGCGATCCTGCAAGCATCCTTTCCATATCGGGGAAATGGGACAGAGGATCTTTCTCGGATATGCTCTCAAGGATAGCGGGATCCGGATTGATCTGATAGAGAATCTGGTAGGCGGAAATGTTGTTGGCATTGCCAATCAGGCTCTTTCTCGCATACTCTTCGGCTGTCTCCTTCTCATCGAGCGTGAAATTGATTGCAGCAAGACGAGTGTAGGCAGCGCTTCTGAGCTCAGGGGTGAGGGCGGCAAGTTCCAGACGGTCCATCGCGTCGTAGATCTTGCCCATTCGAAGCGCGACAAGCCCACTGTTGTAGTTAGCCTGAGGGTTGTATTCATCTATCGAAAGGATCTTGTTCCAGCAATCGTAAGCCTCGGCGTCCTTGAGTCTGCGGGCAAGAAGCAGGCCCTTGATATTGAGCGCGCTTACAAGCGAGGGATTAAGCTCGAGCGCCCTGTCGGCCCTGGCCTCTGCGGCCGGATACTCCCTCATTCCGAAGAGGTATTCTGCCCATGCGGCCTGACCCTCTGCGCTCTCAAGGCTGAACTGCGGGTTGATTTTGTGTGGACGGTCGGTAATCTGCTGATCCGACGAATAGATACGACGCCCGGCCACGGTAATGGTTGCCGGAGCGGCGGGGACGGCGAAGGAAGTCTTAAAAGGCTCAGCCGGTTTCAGAGAGCAATCCAACGAAGCCATAACCTTTCCCTCTGCATCCATAACCTCCATCTTACCGGAGAGATTCTGAAGAGGATAAACGGAGACCTCATACTTCCCTGCTTCGCCCTCAACGTTTACTACTGCGCGAAGAGTCATGTCAGAGACATTGCCGATTCCGGCAAAAGGCAGCCAATATTCGTTCCAGGAATCAGATCCGTAAGGGGTGAACAGGAACTGCTTGTAAGGAGTCTGAACACTGGACAGGTCATTCTGATTGAACAGTCTTCCGGACTGCAGCTCAATATACTGGGGACGTCCGTCGGTAAGGAGGTCTACCCAGATGCTTCCTTGCTCTGACTGAGCCCAGCTGAAATACTTGCGGCCGAGTTTTTCGTCTCTGAGCGCATAGTGGAGCATACCGAAGTCTTCCGAAGGGTAGTAAACTCCGAAATAGCCTTTGTGTGAGCCGCCCGGGTGGAATGACTTGTCCATTCCGTAACGCTGATCGCTGTATTTACGAAGATCCTTGCCCTCGTCGTAGGGGAAGGGGCTGGTCTTTCCATTATGGCCGATAGTATAATCTGCGGGGAAGATAATCTGCATGTCATCTGTCGCAGTTACTCCGGAATTAGCCCAGGTATAGTAGGGCTGATACTCGCCGGAATAGTTGTGCCAGAAAGATGAAGTCCTGACCCAGACAGCGTCCTTAGGAAGATTGATCTCGATAGTCCATCTGCTTCCGGACAGGAGTTCTGTCACTCCTATATAGCAACTGACACTTCCGTCTTCATTGGTTTCAGTCTTCCAGTCTACAGGGTGAGCAGTAGAAGGAGCGTGGCCTATCACGCCATAGTTAAACTCTATTCCGCCGCTTGTCCAGGGACCGCGAAGGGAAATCTCCCTGAACTTTACGACATCATTGTCGTAGAATAGTTCTTGGCCCTGCTTCTTGTTATAGATAGACCAGATTTTTCCGCCTATCTCCGGGAAAATCTTGACGCGTAGATAGTCATTCTCAAGCACCACCATCTTCCAGGTCCGGTCTACCGGATTGAAGGCGAAGTTGTTGAACCTGGTGTAGGGATAAACCCTGTCGGTTCTTGCTATCGGATCCGGATCGGAATAGTTATAAGTGCGTATCACCGTGTCCTTAACCGTCACGGTCTGTGCCGCCGCGCCCAGACAAGCCAGCAGCGAGGCTATTGCAATCAGGTGTTTTTTCATATTGTCATTTCTTTACATAATCACGCAGATACTCCGCATAACGGTCTATGCAGTAGGGATACCCGAACTTCTCTACATACTTTGCGCTTATGTAGGAGGTGTAGGTAGTGATGTTCCGTATGCCGTAGGAGGCATAGGTTTTTACGTCGTCCTCAAACATTTGCTGATCCCAGTAGACTTCCTTCAGGTTTGATTCGTCCCAATTGCTGAAAAGCGAACAATCCAGCCAGTAATCCAGGACCTGGGCGGTCTCTTTGGGGAAGACCTTCAAATTGTCTGAGAGTGCTTTCAAATACTGTCCGTGGGTACGTCCATCCTTTCCGGAAGCCCAACTCACAGACATAGCGTGATAGTGGTCACGGTCTATTGGAGCGAACTCCAGGAAAATACCTTCAGCAGGTTTTGTCTTCTTCGGAGCCTCAACTGTGTTGTAATACGCAAGATGCGCAAGGGTGGCGTCAGGATTGACATCCCTGAGGCCCTCGATTATAGCGTTTTCAAAAATGAGCGCCTGGTCCGCCGGGTTAAGGTCCTTGCATTTGGGGCAGTGGCAGATGTCTCCTCCGTCGTCCAGCCAGCAATAATACTTATTGTTGGTGGAGCGGTAGCGTTCAGCGATGAAATGGGCACGATTTCGAATGGTGTCCAGAGCGGCCGGACAAGAAGGACAGCCGTTCACGTCATTGACGCGAACGCCCCCGTCATTCATCCTGTAGTAATCGTTGAAATTGGTCCCGTCGGAGTCCATCCCCTTGTTAAAGAGATCGCGCGGCAGCAGCCAGCCCAGCATGTGCTCTTCGAATTCGATATCTATGCCATTCCTGGCGCACTCGCCGGTGTAGGCTTTCCAGACATCCGAACGCATATCTGCATTGTAGATGCTGAAGGTATTGATACCGGTGCGCTTGGCTATTTCTATATAGTCAAGTTTCGAGCGCTTCGAGACATCCGTCCAGCAGCAGATGATTCCTATCATCTTGAACCACTTTTCGCCTGACTCGGGGTCATATCCGGAATCGTCACCTGGATCCGGTTCTTCCGGCTCTTCGGGCTTGAACATATCTTCCCAGCCGCTTCTCGCAGAATTGTCATCCGAATTCGGAGTACAGGCTGGCAGCAGCAGTATGATTAGCGACAGTACTGAAAGTAAACGCTTCATATTATTTCTTGGGACGGTAATCCCTCAGGGACTTCCCGTAATACTTCACGAACGAAATATCCCCATAGGTCTTGACGTAATAATCATCAATCCAGGCACCGTAGCAGGTAATGTTACGGATTCCGAGCGAAGCATAAAGTTCCAGGTCGGCATCGAACACTTCCTTGCTCCAGCGAACCGGCTTCTGGGGCTTGGTCCACATACTGAAGAGCGAATCATCCAGCCAGTATTCCAGAATCTGGGCATTCTCCGCACCGAACCAGGCCAGATTGTCCTTGAGCATCTGAAGATATTCTCCGTTACACCAGCGGGGACGGTCCACCCAGCGGGCAGTGCTGTCCGTTAGCGGCCTTTCGTGGCAACGGTCGATCGGGGCATACTCCAGGAAGATACCTTCCGCCGGCCTCACGCAGGTCGGAGCGGGAGAAGTCTTGTCGTATGCGAGGTGGGCCAGCATGGCCTCGGGATCGATTTCGCGCAAGCCCTTAATCATAGCGTTTTCGAACAGAAGGCCCTGATCCGCAAGATTCATCTTCTCGCAATCCGGGCAGTGACACTTATCGCCACCGTCGTTTAGCCAGAAATAATACTTGTGGTTGCTGGGGCGGTACTTTGCCTCCATCTTCTTCACGTTTTCATATACCACCTGCAGAGCTCCTTCGGAAGACGGGCAGCCGTTGTAGTCCGGCACCCTTTCTCCCTTCTCGTTCATACGGAAGTACTCGGGGTGCTCGGCGAAAAGTTCGCGAGGAAGCATCCAAGTCATACCGTGCTCCTCGTATTCGAAGTCTATGCCCATGTCGATAATCTTCTGCTTGAGTTCATAGTACTCCGGACTTTGGTAGTCCTTGCCGAAGACGCTGATGGTGTTCATACCGGTCTCTTTCATCATACCCAGCCAGTCGATTATCGAAGGGTCAGCAGTAACGTCGTCCCAAGCCACGCAGATTCCGCGCAACTGGAAGTAAGGCTCGCTGTTCTTCTTCCCCTGACCGCAAGAGAGCAGGAGGAGAGACGCGGCCATCATAATCATCAAATGTTTAACTCGCATCATATTCGGGCATATTAATTAAAGCCATATCAACCCTGTTGCTGCCATTGCCCATAGGAGCAAGGCCGTAGCAGGCCCATCCGCCGTTTCCGTTCATCACCTTCACGCCGACCTGGGCCTGGAGGTTCACCAGTTCGAAGAACTTTCTGTCTATCTTGACCTCGATACGTCCGATACCATCATCACCGAGAACGCCCATTCCATACATTTCATTGGCGCCGTAGGTACCTGTGATGTTCTCCAGATGCCAGATTGTGTCGCCATCCTTGCCGGTGTACTTATACGCTCCGAAAGTGAAGTCAATGTAATCCTGGCCTTCGTGGACATTGGACATTTCGAAATACCAGCTTAATCCGGAATCCACGAAAGGAAGGGTAGTAGTATCATTGTCGGTAGAGGTGAGTTTACCGCCGGTGGTATAACTGCCGTCAGTGTCCAGGAATATGTCAATCGGCATGGGGAACATATTGAAGTCCTCCGGCGAAGGCTCCACTATCTCGAAATAGATGTAGAGTTCGCGGGAAGAAGCCGCAAGTTTGAGAGTGCGGATGCCTATGTAGTCGGCATCGGCGGGAGTGGGCCACTCCAAGGCGCCCGCCCAGTCGTCGAATTTTCCGTCGATGGAGACAACCGAACCGAAAGGATAATTGAGGTTGATCGTGACGTTGTCTGTCCTGCCGACAGCGCAGTTCTCTGTAGACGCTATCTTGATTATTACCGGATAAGAACCAGCCTTAATGTCTTCGGGAACTGTCACGGTGACCGTTACCTCCTTGCTAGTTTCACCGGCGGGAATCGTTACGCTTGTAGGGAAGGAAGCCTCCGCCTCGGAGGAAGGATCCAGTTCCAGGGTGATTGTCGCATCCTTGGTCGAAGCCTTTGCCAGCGATAAGGTCAGTTTGGCCTCGCGGGATGCGGCAAACTGAGAATCGGCATAAATGGAGACCTCAGGGACATACACATAAGAAAGGTTGATGAGAGCCTGGGAAGGTTCTCCTACATCAGCGCCATTTGCTGAATTGATCTTGATGGCGAACTGGTATTCTCCTTCCTTAATGCCCATCACATCGGCTTTTATCTGGAAGGTAACGATCGTTTCGCCGGCCGGGATGGTCACCTGCCTGTCGAAATCGGCCGGGACACGCGTTTTGCCTTCCTCCACAGTACCATTGCCGAGTTTCACCGTCACATCCGATTTGGAAACATCGGACAGGGTAAGAGTGCCGATGGCAATATTGGATTGATTGAAGGACGCCTCGGCTGTAAGCGAAACGCTTACCGTGTTGCCGCCGGGGGTCTGGTCTTCCTGCTCCTTCTGCTCTCCGCCCTGCTCTACATCAGGATCGCTGCAGCCGGAAATAATGCCACAGAGAAGAGCGCAAACAATCATTAGATATCTTTTCATATTATAGGTTATTTATTGTTATTGATTCCAGCCGGGGTTTTGTTCCAGCAGGCGGTTCTTATCTATTTCTCCCTGAGGAATAGGGAAGAGATAACTCTTCGCAGGATCGAACACACGGTTCTGGAAAACCGGGTAGGAGATGTTGCCGGAGGCATCGATATGGACTTTGTGTACCCTACCGGCATCCACATTTTCCGCTATCTTCCACCTGCGAACATCCCAGAAGCGGTGATTCTCAAAACAGAGCTCAATCTTGCGCTCGTGGCGGATTCTCTCACGCATCTGGTCCTGGTCGAGGCCTTCCGGAAGCTCCTTTACCTTCGCCCTGCGCCTGATAGTGTTCACGAGTTCATAAACACGGGAAGAAGGACCTTCGGTTTCGTTGAGAGCCTCCGCATAGTTTAGATAAAGTTCGGCGGTGCGCATAATCGCGAAACGACGGTAGGTTTCACCTGCATCGGTGTACAGGTTGTGATTGAGTTCCACATACTTCTTGTTGAAGTAGTTGGTCCTGGTTACCGGTCCGTAGTTCAGGTTGTCCTTGCCGTTCTCCGAGATGTCGATCGCTCTTCCCTGAAGTTGCATTCCGTGTGTGAGTATCACGCAGTAGAACCTCTCCTCGCGTCCGTCCCAAGGGTGAAGGGGATCGTAGTCGGTGGCGAGGGGATTGATGATCTGATTATTGTCCTCGTCGTAGCCAAGGACAGGGATTTCGCCGGAATTCTGCATCTCGAAACAGTCTACGAACTCCTGAAGGGGACCATCTACGTTGAATGCTCCGTAGCCCAGAGGCATTGCGTATACATCCCACCAGTGGCATTCCATATGTTCGGAATTCTTCACCCAGATGACTTCCGGCTCCTGAGCAGATGTGACCTTGTTGAAAAGATCAGCATAAGAAAGGGACAACTGATGCCCGTTGTCGAGAGCCATGTTAAACGCAATACGGCAATAATCCGCCGCGTCTTCCCAGCGCTCCATATCGTTGTCCGGATTCCAGAACTTGCTGGCCCAGTACAGTTTCACCTGAGACTGCACGATGGTGCAGATGAGAGAGGTCATACGGCCGAAGTCTCCGTCTTTGTGCTTGACCGGAAGATACTTCTTGGCTTCTTCCATATCGTCCATCACCTGCTCGAGAGTCTCTTCAGCGGTCGCTCTCTTGATTCCCTTGGTGGATTCTACATTTCCCGGATCCAAGACTTTGTTGATTATCGGTACTCCTCCCCACTGCTTGAATAGCAGCCAGTAGTAGTACCCTCTCAGGGCATATGCCTCTCCGAGAAGTCTGGTGCGCCTTGAGGAAGGGGCACCGTTGGAGATTTCCTCGGGTACGAGATCATAATTCTCTATGAACATATTACACCTGCGGATGCAGCCGTAGTAGTCGCTCCAGTTCCTCTCCATAGGCATACGGTTGGGACTCCAACTGCCTATATTGATGTCAAAGGGGCAAGCCTGGTAGTCGTATCCCTGCTGGAATCCGCCTTCATCAGTGGCGTCTCCGAGTTTGTAACGGCCAGCAAGGTCTTCGGTCGGATATTGGTAATCTGGCAGGAAGATATAGGCGTTGTTGAGGTATTTCTCCGCCGTCTCTATGTTCGAAAACAGTTCTTCCTTGGTAAGATTGTCGCCGGGCGCCCTGTCGAGGAAGTCCTTTTCACAAGACACCAGAAAAGCGCAGGACAAGAGGATAACCGCTTCAATGTATATTTTTCTCATAGCATTCATCCTTTAGAGATCCACACGTACACCCATATTGATAACCCTCTGCAGAGGATAAGGGAGAGTTCCCGTTCCTGCCGCTTCGGGATCACGGTCTTTAAGCCACATAGTATCCCAGATTGCTACGTTCTGGGCGTTGATATAGATACGCAAACCGTCTATTCCTGCCTTCCTGAGCATACGTGAAGGCACATTGTAGCCGAGTTCAACGTTACGAAGCTTGAGATAATCCGTCTTCATCAGATTGAAGTCGTTCAACTCGTTGTTGTTCGAAGAATTGTGGGCAACAGGCAGAATAGCATTCGTGTTGCTGGGGGTCCAGCGCTTGAGATTCATGATACTGGATTCGTACACCCACAGGCGGGCGGTGCTCCCAAGAGCCCCGCTCAGCATCACACTGAAGTCCATGTTTTTGTAGTTGAATCCCAGTGAGAGGCCTCCGGTAAACACCGGCACGGAGAAACATTTGATCGGGATGCGGTCGTTGGAATCGATCTTTCCGTCTTTATTGGTATCCTGGTACTTGATATCTCCGGGGATAAGTTTGGTGCCAAGGTTCTGGGTCGGGCTGTTGTCTATTTCTTCCTGACTTTGGAACAGGCCGATAGCGTGGTAACCGAGCGAGTAGCCGATCTCATAGCCGCGAAGGTCCTGATAGTCGTACTTGGGCTCAGGCTGGTCGTTTTCCAACACCTTGTTCTTTGCCCATGTGCCCTGAAGATTCGCGAACATAGAGAAGTCCCTGCTGAACTGCTGGTTGTAGCGTATCTCGAACTCGAAGCCGTGGTTGAACACCTTTCCTGAATTGCGAGGAGCTATAGTCTCTATACCGACATATTTTGGAACACTTGCCGCCTCAGAAAGGATGTTGTCGCGCATCTCGCGGAAATAGTCTACAGTGAGGTTCAGTTTGTTGCCGCCGAAAAGCGAAACATCTACTCCCGCATTCATCTTGCGGGATACTTCCCAGGTCACGAATTCATTACCGACTCGGGTTTCGTTGTAGCCTCCGGCCGAAGAAGTACCGCTGGTGGAAAGGCCGAAATAGTAGCCGTTGGAATACATATAGCCCATTCCACCGCCGGGGCCGTATTCGGAAATGAAAAGGAAGCGGGAACCGCCGATCTGGTCGTTTCCTACAGTACCGTAGGAGCCTCTTACCTTAAGTATCTTCAACCAATGAGGCATCGACACCCAGGGCTCGTCGCTCAGTACCCAACCCACCGAGAAGGACGGGAACAAGCCGTACCTCCTGCCGGGAGGGAAGTTTTCCGAACCGTTGTATCCCAGATTGAACTCTCCGAAATAGCGTTTTGCATAATTGTAGGTCGCACGCGCGCTTATACCCTGGTATGCATACATATATTCTGAGCTCTGAAGGTTTTTCAAAGTCCTGTTGGCAAGGATCTGTGCATTCACCTGATGCTGATCCCATGCTCGATCGTAGTTCAGACGGACGTCATAGTAGGAATAACGCTCCACGTAGGTGCCGGTGCTTGCGGCAAGGCGTCCTTCAGTCGTATAATCCTGATATACGGGATTGCCATCGACATCAAGGCCCCTGTACCATTTCTGCTCGAATTCCTGACTCCAGTAGCGGTTCAGGTTTGCTGTGTTCTCGAAACTGAAGAAGCCCTGCAATGTAAGTCCGCGAAGCAGGAAATCAAGGTCGTATTTTGCCGACACTGTTCCGTAGAGCACATTGGATCCGTTGTTGTAGTAACCGCTTCGTGTGAGTACACCGTACGGGTTGCCGGGGTGAGAAGGGTTCACCAGCCCGGAACCGGCCGCGAGCGAGCCGTCTGGATTGAATACCGCCTGCGAAGCCGGCAGACGGTTAGTGATCTGACCGAAAATATAAGAGAAACTCTGGCTGGGACCTACTCTTGTCTCCAGTCGCGCAGCCAAGTCTATGCGCACGTTCATCCGCCTGGTCACCTGGACGTCCAGGTTGGAGCGGAAATTCACGCGGTCGTATTTTGCCTTTACTCCGTAGTTCGACTCGAATTCATCTTCATGGTTAAGCAGGGTTCCTTGACGGACATAACTACCGGAAATGAAGTAGTTCACCTTGAACTTGTTGCCGGTAGAACCGGAAACGTTCACATTGTACTGTTGCTGCCATGAGTGATCTTTCAGCACCACGTCGAACCAGTTCGTGCTCGGATAGAGATAAGGGTCGGAGCCGGTTCTCAGAGCCTCAATTACTTCGTCGCTATAGGTAAGTGGCTGTCCATTGTTGTAGTCCAGAGCCCTGTTGTAGAGCGCCTGGTCATAGGACGACATAATCTGCGGGAGCCTGATCGGTTGCTGCAGTGCCTGCTGAATATTCACGGAGATGCGAGGCTGCTCTTCACCGCCGCCTCGTCTTGTGGTGACGACTACGACTCCGTTAGCACCCTGAATACCGTAGAGCGACGATGAGGCTGCATCCTTAAGGATGGTGATGGACTCAACTTCGTTCGGATCTATCATATCGAGGTCGTTCTTATTACGGGGAAGACCATCGATAACTACCAGAGGGGCGCTTGTACCGTATGTTCCAAGGCCTCTGATATAGAGGGTGGCGGCATCTGCTCCCGGTTCGCCGGAATACTGCACGGTCATAAGGCCGGGGAGCTTGCCGGCAAGGGCGTTGGAGATGTTGGCCACCGGGCTTTGGACAAGTTCCTGAGTCTGGATAATGGAGACGGCACCCGTTATCGAGCGTTTTGTCTGCCTATTGTTCATACCCACGACTACGACTTCGTCCAATTCGTTAACCTCATCTTCGAGGACTATGTCCACCGTCTGTTTCCCCTTTGTAATGGGTAAGGTCTGGGGCTTATAGCCCATCACAGAAACGGAAATGGTGTCATAGTCACCGGTAAAACTAAGGGAATAATAGCCGTCTTGATCGCTTATGGAAGAAATCTGGGTGCCCCTGATCCACACGACTGCTCCGGCGACGGGCGCGCCCGTCTTGTCCGTAATGACGCCCTGTACATCAGAGACCGTCTGTGCGCCGAGACCCAGACACACTGTAAGCAGGAGGAAGACCAGAAGCGCTTTTGCTGTTTTATTTCCGGCCATTTAGTTATAGTGTTAATTGGTTAGTTCTTATTCTTTACGGAAATCTCTAAGCCCGTCTGCGTACTCTATCAAGAAGTCCGGGAAACCAAACTTCTGAACGTATCCGGGCCCCACATAGGCACAGTAACAGGTGATGTGTCGGATTCCGTATTTGGCATATGTCTTAAGGTCGTCCAAGAAAACTTTACTGTTCCAGGGAACTGGCTTAAGGTTGGATTGATCCCATCCGCTGAAAAGCGAATCGTCCATCCAGTATTCAAGGACCTGAGCCGTCTCCTTGGGGAAAACTTTTAGATTCTCCTGGAGTGCTTTAAGATATTTGGCATGTGTCCACCCGCTGTTTCCCTCAGTCCATGTCTCTGACAGGGGATGCGACCAGTCACGATGGAAGGGCGCGAATTCAAGGAAAATATCATCTGCCGGTTTGACATTCTTCGGGGCATTTGTGGTATTGTTATAAGCCAGATGGGCAAGCAACGCATCCGGATCCAGTTCTTTCAAGGCCTTGATAATCGTGTTTTCAAATATCAGAGCCTGATCCGACGCTGAATAATCCTTACACTTGGGGCAATAGCAGATATCTCCGCCGTCATCCAGCCAGAAATAATACCGGTGGTTGGTAGGTTTGTAGCTTTCCCCAAGCCTTTTGGCGTTGAGATACACCTGCTCCAGAGCTCCTTCCGAAGAAGGGCATCCATTTGCGTCTTCAACCCTCACACCACTCTTATTCATCCTGAAGTACTCCGGATGAGTCGAGAACAGATTACGCGGAAGCAGGAACGACATCATATGTTCCTGGAACTCGAATTTGACTCCTACCTTCGCCCCTTCGGCCATATAGTCTTTCCATAACTGGGAAGTCCTGTCCGGGCCGTAGATACTGAAAGTGTTGAGACCGTGTTCCTTGGCGATCTCCAGATAATCTATTTTGTATGAACTGTAGGGGGCATAGACGTCTCCCCATCCGGCGACTATTCCTCTGGTCTTGAACCAGCAGTCGGCATATGGATCTTCTGGGTCGGTAGTCTCCTGACCTTGATTGTTCTGACCCTGATTCTCTTCTTCCTCTTCTTCCGTTTTCTCTCCCATCTTCTCCCATCCGGAGATAGCTGAGCCATTACCTGCCGGTTCTCCGCAGGAATTCCCAATGCTACAAACAAGCGCAAGGGACATAACTGTAAGGATACGTTTGATAATCATTATTCCTTGACAAAATCTCTCAAGCCGCGGCCATAGTCATAGATGAAATCGGGGAAGCCGAAGGTCTTCGTGTAGTATTCATCAATCCACACGCCGTAGCATGTAATGTTCTTAATGCCCAACGAGGCATAGGTCTTCAGGTCGTCTTCGAACACGTCTTTGTGGAAGGTGAGCTGCTTCTGCGGCTTCTTCCAGTCGCTCACCAGCGACACGTCCATCCAGTACTCAAGTACCTGGGAATCTTCCGCACCGAACCATTCGAGGTTGGCCTTAAGCATATCCAGATAGTCGCCATGGTTCCATCCGAAAGGCAGGCCGGGACGGATAGCGTCCCTCTTGGAAAGGGGCTCAGTCCAACTGCGGTAGAATGGGGCGAACTCCAGGAATATGCCTTTCTCGGGTTTAATCTTGGTAGGAGCGGGAGTAGTAGAATAATAAGCAAGGTGGGCGAGTTTGGCCTCGGGATCGAAAGCCTTGAGCGCTTTGATGATATGATTCTCGAAAATGAGACCCTGGTCAGAGGCCGAAAGATCCTTGCACTTCTCGCAGTGGCAGATATCGCCGCCGTCAAAGAGCCAGGTGTAATAGCGGTGATTGCTGGGCATATGGCCTTTTGCAAAGGTTTCCACATTGCTCATCATCACCTCCAGGCCCTCCTTGCACGAAGGACAGCCGTTGCCGTCTGCCTTGCGTTCTCCGTTCGCGTCCATACGGAAATATTCCGGGTGTGTGGCGAAGAGACTGCGGGGCAGAAGGTACGACATAGCGTGCTCCTCATATTCGAAATCAAAGCCCTCGTCAATCCAGTGCTGCTTCATTCGGGCATACTCCTCGTCGTCGTAACGGTGGCCGCAGACGCTTATGGTGTTCATCCCGGTCTCCTTCATGATTTTCATCCAGTCGAGTGTCTCAGGATGAGTGAGGTCGTCCCAGGCGAGCACCACGCCCCTCATCTGGAAATAAGGAGTCGCCTCCTTGGGAGCGCAGCCGCAAAGCAGCGCTCCCAGGAAGAGACTCATAAATAGAGAAATTCTACTGCGCATATGCAGGGAGATTGATGGTCAACATGTCTGCGGGCTTGAACGCGCCTCCGTCAACTGCCTGAGGGAGAACGCCGAGAGCCTTCCAGTTATTTGCACCATCCATAATCTTGACTCCGAAGCGAGCCTTTTCACCTGTCATACCGAACTGTTCGCGGTTAAGCTGGATTTCAAGACGGCCTACACCATCTTCAATACCACCTTCTGCACACATCATAGTGGCATCAAAGGCGCCGATGTTGCCAAGTCCGCCGCTAAATACGCCAGCTCCGTCAGTACCGTCATATCTGTAAATACCGCCCCAACTGTGGAAGTCGTTGAAATGATCGCCATCATGCAGAGAAAGCTCTATGTACCACTTGCCGCCGTAGCTTGTGAAGATATCTCCAACAGTGTCATTGTCGATGGAAGTAAGAACGTAGCCGGTAGCGGGATCGCCATCATTATCGACGAACATATCGAACGGACGTCCAACGTCGAAGCCAGGATCTGTGAACTCAAGATAGACATATACGTAGGTAGATGTAGCAGCAAGCTTCATGACCTTCATGTCGGGATAGAACGCACCGTCAGGAAGGGTAGTTGTTACGACTGCAGGATTGTTCCAGTCATCGAAGAGACCGTCGAGAGTGATAGGAATTTCGAAAGGATAAACCAGATTGATGGTAACGGAAGCGCTGGTGCCGACTTCGCCGTTTTCTGCGCTCTCAACCTTGATAATAGCGGGATAAACACCGGCAGCAAGGTTAGCGGGAATATCAACGGTGACAGTGATTTCCTTGGAGGTCTCACCGGCAGGGATAGTCACCTCGCTGTCATAGGTTACGGTCGCTGTAGAAGTAGCATCTGTGGCAAGTTTAACCTTGACATCCTTCGAGGTAGCCTTCTCAAGGGATACTGTCAGTTTTGCAGTCTTGTCCGAAGCAAACTGAGTATCTGCGTGGAGGTTAACAGCAGGAGTGTAAACGAAGGAGTAGTTAATGTACACTACAGCATTCTCCGCTACTTTTGCTCCCTCAGCAGATTCCACCTTGATAGCAGCCTGATACTCGCCGCTCTCAAGTCCCATCGCATCTGCAGACACTTCTACCTTCTTGGTGGTCTCGCCTGCAGGAATGACGACCTTCTTGCTGAAGTCGGCGGCAATTTCGCTCTTGCCGGACTGTACGGTTCCCTTTGCAAGTTTCACCTCAACGTCTTTGCCGGCGGCAGCGGAAAGGGTAAGAGTGATGTTGGCCTTCATGTTTGCATCGAAAGCAGCATTAGCAGCGATGGTAAGAGTGGGGACTTCTCCGTCCTTGTTTTCCTCTCCCCCCTGCTTGTTGTCATCTGGCTTCTCGCAGGATACGATTGCACCTACGAGCATGAGCATAGTGCTCAGAAATAACATTCCTTTTTTCATAATGTAAAAAAATGATGGTTAATAGTGTTGTTAATAAATATGTATATGTTAATTCGCTGTAACTGTCCATCCCGGGTTCTGCTCCAGGAGCCTGTTCTTGTCTATCTCCTTCTGGGGAATAGGGAACAGATAGTGTTTGGACGGATCGAATGTACGATGCTGGAAAACCGGATAGGTGATAGTACCGTCTGCAGCAACCATTACCCTATGGACTGTTTTATTGTCAACATCCTCGGCTATCATCCAGCGGCGGACATCCCAGAAGCGGTGATTTTCGAAGCAAAGTTCTATTCTGCGTTCGTGGCGTATCCTTTCCCTCATCTCTTCCTTGGAAAGGCCGGCAGGGATTTCTATTACATTAGCCCTGCGCCTGATGGTGTTTACGAGCTCGCGCACACGCGGGGTCGCGCCCTCAACCTCATTCAATGCCTCAGCATAGTTAAGATAGAGTTCGCCAGTACGCATAATGGCGAAACGGCGGTAAGTCCAGGTCGCGTTAGTCGTAAGATTGTGGTTGGGATCCAGATACTTGTTGTTGAAATAGTTGGTTCTGATGATGGATCCGATATTGATGTTGTCCTTTCCGGTTTCGGAAATGTCGATAGTCCTTCCCTGAAGCTCGGCGCCATTATACAGAATCACGCTGTAGAATCTGTCTTCTCGGCCATCCCAAGGATGTGCGGGATCATAGTCGGTAGCCAGAGGGTTGATTATCTGAGTGTTATCATCATTATAACCAAGCACCGGGATCTGGCCGGATGCCTTCATCTCGAAATCGTCTACCAGTTCCTGGATAGGACCGTCTACATTGAAAGCGCCATAGCCGAGGGGCATCGCATAGAAGTCCCACCAATAGCACTCGTAGTGTTCAGAGTTCTTAGTCCAGATAACTTCCTTTTCGACTCCGGTCTTGTTGAACAGGTCGCTGTACTTGAGAGCCAGGGTATGGCCGTTGTCCTGAGCCATCTTAAGGGCTTCGCGGCAAGCTTCAGCAGCCTCTTCCCAGCGCTCGGGGTCATCGTCTCTGTTCCAGTACTTACTGGCCCAGTAGAGTTTGACCTGCGACTTGACTACGGTAGCCACCAGAGAAGTGAACCTTCCGAAGTTGGCATCTTCGTGTTTGACGGGAAGATACTGGATGGCTTTGTCCATATCATCGAGTACCTGCTGAAGCGTCTCTTCAGCCGTAGCCCTGCTGATGCCCTTGATGGACTCAACGTTACCTGGATCGAGCACTTTAGTGATGATAGGAACTCCGCCCCACTGCTTGAAGAGCAGGAAGTAGAAGTAACCACGCAGACCGTAGGCTTCGCCCAGGAGGCGCTCCTTACGGTTGCTCTTTCCACCGGCGCTCATATCCTCAGGAATGAGGTCATAGTCCTGGA
>ONOI01000010.1 GCA_900319375.1 uncultured Bacteroidales bacterium
CATACCCTCCTCCAAATGAGTGAGGGTATGTGCGTTTTGGGCCATTTTTGAACATACCCTCCCCCGAAACAGTGAGGGTATGCACGCCCCGGCTGGCCAGCGGCGCCAAAAATGCCAAAATCGGCGCCGAAAATGGAAAAAACCTGCAGTTCCGCGCCAAAATCCCGTAAATAAGCGCCGGAAGGTGGAAAAACCAACCAATCCGCGCCAAAAACCCGTCAAATGGCGCCGCGACGGCAAAACTTCGTACCACTCTGCGGAAATTCCCGCAGAGTAGTACCAACTTTTCGCCAATTTGCCCCGAGAAGCGTAGTCTCCCTGCGAAAATAAAGCAGGGAGACCGCAAAAATGGCCCAAAACGTGGTTTCCCTGTCGCATTTCAGCAGGGAGGCCACACTAAGGAGGCCACACTAAAAAAAGTTGCTTCGCCCAAATAGGGCAAAGCAACTATAATCTAATATGTCTGTCTGGGAACAAGCCCGACCGGACTATTCAGCGGGAGTCTCAGCGGGAGTCTCAGCGGGAGTCTCAGCGGGGGTCTCGACAGGCTCTTCAGCCGGAGTCTCTGCGGGTTCCTCACCGGGGCACTCGGGGCAGGTCGCCTCTTCTGAGCACTCAGGCTTAGTCTCTTCGCAGCACTCTGCCGGTTTCTCCGAGCACTCGGGCTTAGCCTCCTCGCAGCACTCTGCCGGTTTCTCCGAGCACTCGGGCTTAGCCTGCTCGCAGCACTCTGCTGGCTTAGCCTCGCCGCAGCACTTCTCACACTTTTCGGTGCACTCGCCGCAGCAGTCCTCGCAGGTGCAGAAATCGCAGCAGCAGCCTTCAGGGAGGGCGACGAGTTCGGGCTCGAGAACTATTCTCATAGACTCACTCATCACGACTGTCTCGCAATAAGGTTTGTAACCCTTCTTGAAGATCTGAACTTTGTGTTCACCCCACTTGACCTGAGGGAGATAGACAGGGGTCTGTCCTACTTTCTCTCCGTCGATGAACACACAAGCCTTAGCCGGGAAGGATTTGATTACGAGATTTCCGTAGATAGGCTGAGGATCGGGGATGGTGATCTCAACTCCTTCGGGAGTAAGAGGAATCTCCTCGGTAATTACCTGAGATGTGTAACCCTGCTCACGGGCTTCGAAGTTGTATACGCCGGCGAGAAGTTTACCGGTCCAGGTTCCTGTACCCTTCCACTCACCGTTTGCCCAGATCTCGGCATTGGGAGCGGTCTTGAGGGTAACTGCGGAGAAGTTGGGCCTGAGGCAAGGACAAACGATAAGTGTATCGTTGTCTACTACGGTTACTGTTCCGATTGCATTGCTGTACTGCTCCTTTGCAACGAGAAGTTTATGTTCTCCGCTGGTAAGTTTACCGTAGACGAGAGGAGCGTTGCCGACGAATTCGTCGTCGACATATACTGCCGCGCCGGTAATTTCTTCATCCTTGTCGATAATCTTGATCCAGCCGTTGGCCTCGCGAAGGTTGACGGCGATCTCTACCTTGGCAGAATCGCTGATGGAGAACTCTCCTTCCTCGGGATAGAAGCCCTTAGCCGAAACTTTGTACTTATAGTCACCGACATTGATGAGTTCCTGAGCCTCGCCGCCACGTACCTTGATAACCTCGGTTCCGAGCTCGATTATAGCCTGCTCGGGGGTAACGGTAAAGAGCACGAACTGCTGCTCGGGGACAACGACCGGAGCTGCCTCAGGAATAGTGTCGTTCTCAACCACTACCTCAACATCCATCACATAGGTCTTTCCGGCCTTGAGGGGAGTCGCGAATTTGTACTCGACTGAAGAGTTGATAGTAGAATCAGAGATTACAACGCTTTCTTCCTTTGCGCTTACATAGATGAGATTCGGCTGAGCAGTAACTTCAGTTGCACCGGCCGACTGATAAGAAGCTTTTGCGCCGTCGTTAATCTTGATGACAGCACACTTCTTACCATTAGCATCCCTCTTGGCAGTAGCCTTGCGGCATGCTGTGTGGTCCTTGGGGTCGAGGCGGAAGTCCTTGACTTCAAGCTTCTTGACCTCAACTACTTCTGCGTATGCGCTCGACGCTCCGAGAAGAGCGGCAAGCGCCATCGCGAACATGGCAAGTTTTTTCATATCAATACGCTTTATTATTCAGCTTCGGGGGCAGCCTCAGTGGGGGCCTCGGTCGGAGTCTGATCGGGAGTCTCAACTACCTGCTCTACCTTAGGCTTACGCTCGATGCCCATCCACTTCAGGTTGTTGGTGAAGTAAAGAGCAGCGAATGCGCCGCAAAGGAGAAGGAGGATAATGATGATAGTAGGCCAAGGGCTCTTCTTGGGAGCATAAGGATCTCCCTCGGTTGCGACCTTAGGATACTTGGCAAGAGAAGTAAGGGTAGCGCCAAATACGATATTGACGATGATCTTGCTGTTGATAGCCCAGCCGTTTGCGTTGAGCACGGGGCCGAGGTTACGCTTGCGGAGCTTGAGCCATGCGATGAACATCGACGGACCGGAAATGACGATAATAAGAACGAGAAGGGCGATAAGCGGTGTGTACCAGTGTGCGAAGAGAGCGGCAAGGGCCGAGAGCACGAAGCCGAGGGCCAGGCCTATCGCGGCAAAGATACCTGCGAACTTTGCAATGTCGAACTTATTCTCGACCGGAGCGGCCTTGGCGGCCTCTTTGTCTGCCGGAAGAGTAGCGGTGTTTGCTTTGGAAGTAAGATCTCCTGTAACCTTGGCGTCTTTCTCTGCCGCGCTCTTGTTGATACGGTCGGAGATAGTGCGGGCGAGCTTCTTGTAAGGAGCCCAGAAAGCCTGACGGACACTTACGGGATTCTCGATGATCTTTGTTACGACTGCATCGTAGTCCAGACCGTCTCTGTCATAGAACACGGCGTTCTGGCCAACGCGCAGAGAATCTACATCACCGTCTGTAAGCACAGCCGCGATAAGGGCGGTCTTTCCGGTAGACTTCGACACGCAGTTGCAGTACAGGATATACATTCCGCTCTGCGAAGCCATATCAGCCTGCTTGCCCATATCTGCTACATTGACGCAGAGATCCAGACACCTCTGATCGATATAGAGTTTACCTGCCTGGAAGACGGCAAGCTCGCTGCGGTTATAGAACGAGCCAAGAATGACGTAGTTGTTGAGGAACTCGTAGAAGTAGCGATAGAGTCTCATCAGCTTGTCTACCTCATCGATAGCGTTGGCCTCATCGGTAAGGGCGAGATCCTGCTCGATCAGAGCGAGGACAGCCTCTTTCTTGTCCGCCTTGAGGAGTTCCTTAGCCTTATCAAGACCGAGGGACTCGACAACTGCGCCGGCCTTCGAAGCGGCCCATGCCTTATAGGCGTCGAACTTGGCGACTATTGCATTCCACTGATCCTCGGTCATGCCCTTCTTTCCCTTGAGCTCCTTATCAAGCACGAGAGCCTTAAGGCTGGCAAACGCGGCCTTCCATGCCGGGTTGATTCCCTCGAAAGCGAGGACGCCGTCGGCATTCGGGCGGGCGAGAGGATATTCGGCGATCTGGCCCATCTCGGCGGTCATATCGCCGGCGCTGATAGACTGGATCTTCGCTACGTCCACGTCGACTGCGGCAGCAGCATCGGCGTTGAAGGCGATGAGCTTGCAGCGGAGGAAGTAGTCGGCGATCTTAGCCTTCACTGCCTCGACTGCTGCGAGAGCGGCCTCAGTGTCGTCGCCGAACGGGAGGATGTCGGCCGTCTTGGCCTCAGCCCACGCGACGTAGGCGGCAAGGGCGTCGTAGAAGGCCGTGATAAGTTCGGCGTCGACTCCCGCCGCTCCGCTCCTGTCGGCCTTTGAGCCTACCAGAGCCACGGCCTGGGAGATAGCTTCCTTCACAGCTTCGTCCTCTGTACTGTCGGGAGTAACGATGCCGTCTCCGTTGAACTTGGTTCCTGCGAAGATTGCAACGCTGTCGGAGGCATCTGCGAGAGTAATCTCTTCGGCGTCTGCCTTTCCGAGGTTGGCGAGAATCTGTTTCGCGGAGTTGTACAGACGGGCTCCTGCTTCAACACCCTGATTGAGTTCGTTCAGAGGGAGAGTGTCTGAACTCTTGAGAAGGAGGTCCTTGTCTTTCAGAACCGAAGTGATCCACTCTGCAGCGGCAACCACTTCGTAAACCCTGATCTTACCGTCTTTGTCGGTATCGAGCAGAGAGAGAGTTTTTTTGTCGAAATAAAGGCCGTCGACGGGACAGCTGAGGACGGTCCAGAGTTTCTGGTCAAGTTCACCGAGGTGTGCGATATCTTCTCCGGAAGAAATCTTCACTCGTGTAACACCGCCAAGAGAGCAAAAGCTCCAAGGATACTTGTTGTCCATTGATTTAGGGTTTTATATTAGTTTTATCTGTGATCAGGCATTATTCTTTCAAAGATAGAAATTAAATTTCATATATTTGCTTGAAAGAAAAGAGTAAAATGGAAACAAATATCTGGGGCAAGATAGCAACCTTCGTCAATGTCAGAAATGAAACCGACATTGAAGGCGCAAACATAAGTATCAGAAAGAACATACACTTCCGCGGAACTACCGTTTTCGTTCTCGCCTGCGCGATCATCATAGCCAGCGTTGGCCTCAACCTCAACTCGATCCCGGTTATCATCGGCGCGATGCTTATATCCCCCGTGATGGGCCCCATCCTCGGTTTCGGCCTCGGGCTGGCGACTAACGACACGACTCTGGTCAGGGACGCGCTGAAGAACTTCCTCATCATGGTAGGAATCAGCATCCTCGCCTCCGCGATATTCTTCCTGCTATCTCCTCTTTCGCCCAGCCAGAAAACCGAACTTCTCGCCCGAACAAACCCCACTATCTACGATGTCCTGATCGCCCTGTTCGGCGGAGCCGCCGGCATGTTCGCCACCGCTCGTAAGGAAGGGGGCACCGTCATCCCGGGAGTCGCAATCGCTACGGCGCTGATGCCGCCGCTCTGCACCATCGGCTATGGACTTGCCCACCTCGCCCCTAAGTTCATATTCGGCGCGCTTTACCTTTTCATAATCAACAGCATCTTCATTGCCCTGGCTACCTTCCTCGTAGCGAAATACCTCCGCTTCCCTTCCGCAAACGCCGAGAACGAAGAGCGCAGACGCCGCTCCCGCAGAATCATATGGGCGATTATGATAGTGATCATCGTCCCCAGCATCATCTCCGCTGTCCAGATAGTGCGCGAGACTAACTTCGAGCGCAACGTCGAAACCCTCGTCGAGAAGAACAAGACGGTAGGAAGAAGCTACATCTTCAACTACGAGATCCAGAAAGAAGGCCGCAGAGGACACTCCGTCAAACTCTACCTCGCAGGCGAAGTCCTTCCGGACGCCGAAAAAGAGAGCATCTATCAGGATGCTGAAGAGCTCGGAATCAAGCGCAACCAGCTCACCTTCCACGAAGACGCCACAGTCCGCACCGGTATAGACGGCGAACTTCTGAAGAATTATTACGAAGACAACACTAAAAAGCTCAACGAAATGAGTTCCGCCCTTCAGGATCTGAACTCGGAGCTTCAGGAGTACAAGTCCAAGGAATTGCCCGCCAAAACCCTCGCAATGGAAATAGCGGCGCAGTATGAAGACATTTCAGAAGTGAGCATTTCCCGCGGCGAGTCGATCAACCCTCAGACCGGAGCGGCAAGCGATCAGATTATCGTTCTGCTGACGGCCAAGACAGACCTCTCTCAAGAAACGATAGACAAAATAACGAACTGGCTTCGAATCAGACTCGAAACCGACAATATCGTTATTCTTCAAAAATAGGGTTAGCTCTTCTTCCCGGAATTGGCGGCCTTTTTAGCCGCAATTGCGGCGGCCGTGCGCTGGGTGCGGGTCCAGCGGTCACGGGCGAGCTGCTGCATATCGCGGACGGTATCCTGTTCGTCGACTATTTCGCTTCCCAGCAGCGTCTCGATTACATCTTCCAGAGTAAGAATTCCCTGGAATGAGCCATATTCATTTATAACCACTGCGATCTGCTCGTCTTTCGAGAGCATATCGTCCCAGATCTCGTCCAGAGGCTTATCCTCGTTGAAGGCCGGGATATCGCGTTTTATCGAAGAAAGGGTCAGGTCGAACTTGTCGTCTGCCATCAGCTGGAGGGCTTCCATCCTGAGAATATATCCGGTTATATACTCGTCGTTATCCGCATATACCGGAATACGGGAATGGTGTGCGAAGCGTTCGTCGTGATGGAACTCGCGCAGAGTCATGGACTCCGGCGCAATTGCCGCCACGACCCTCGGGGTCATCACATCGTAGGCGGTCACCTCGTCCATATTGATCAGGTTCTGGATGATGGTGCTTTCGTCCTGCTCGAGGTCGCCCTCTTCCTCGGAAGCCACGGCCATGGCCGCGACCTCGTCGCGCGAGACTGCTACCTCCGCATCGCGGGGCGCGATGACCTTTGTCAGTTTCTCCACCAGCCAGACTATCGGGAACATGATGAACACGAGCGCCTTCAGCGCGTAGGTCGCGAAGCCCATCAGAGACTTCCAATAAGAGGTTCCGATAGTCTTGGGGATGATCTCCGAGAAGACCAGAATAAGGACGGTGACGATAGCGGTGATAACTCCGAACCACGCCGACCCGAACAGAATAGTTGCCTGACGGCCGACTCCTGCCGCACCGATAGTGTTGACGATGGTATTCAGCGACAGAATAGCGGCGATAGGCCGGGAAGATTCCGTCTTGAATTTCTTAAATTGAGCGGCGGGTTTGTACCCCTCCTCCTCCTTGAGGGTAATGTACGAGATGGGCGTGCTCATCAGCGTTGCCTCCAACACAGAGCAGAGGAACGAGACGGCCATCGTGCCGAAAAGGAAGAGGAGAAGAAGACCCATAACTTATTACTTCTGATCTACGTTTTTACCGTAAACCACCAGACGCTGGAAGGTATACTCGGTTGTGAGGTTGAACACCAGGTTGATGACAGTCACGATATACTCGTTCCACCACAGGTTTCCGGCGAGCTCGTTTTCGAGCCAGAGAGAAACGGGAGTGAAGACACAGTAATACCCGAATACCTTCAACATCGCAATCGGGACGTTGTTGGCCGACTTGAAAGTAAACTTTCTGTTGATGGTGAAGTTCCAGATAACGGAGATCACCAGGGCAATGAAATACGAAACCCAATAGTGCCAGTGGAAGAGCTCGTTGAAGAGGGTGAAGAAACCCATCTCCAGGAGCCCGGCGCTGGCTGAAAGCAGCGTGTACTTAAAAAATCTTGTGTATTCGTTCATTATTTGCCTACCCTGTAAAGAAGGACATCATGAGAAGGAATGTAAACCTTCTGTGTACCTTTCGTCTTACGGGCCCTTACTTTCTTGTCCCAGAGATTCTGGGCCTTGCAGCCTGCGGGGTCAAAGGTCTTCCCGCTGAGTTCATCAGTAAACTTGAGAGATTCCCAATCGATAAGGACTACCTTGTCCTCGGCGCCGCGGTTGAGGAAGCAGACAGCCCAATCGCCGCCCTCGAGAGGCTTGAACCAATACTCAATTCCGCCTTCGCTCTTGAGCCTGAGGCCCTGGACTCCAAGGGGATCCTGATCAATAGCGATGACATCCTTGTTGCAGAGGATCTGCAGGATCTCTTCGGGCATGGTCGTAAGGTCGTTGCCCATAAGAAGCGGGGCTGCCATCATACACCAGAGGGTGAAATGGGCGCGGTTCTCTGCGAGAGTGAGCGAGCCGTTGCCAACCTCGAGCATGTCGGGATCATTCCAATGGCCTGGGCCTGCGTAGGCGCGCAGCGGCTCATTGAGATCGACCAGCTTCATGACCGGCTCTCCATGCCACTGATTCTCGAATTCGGCCGGGATAGTGTCGAAGTACGGCCATATGTCACCGGTAGTGCGCCATGACTGGGCGATATCTGCGGCCCATTCCCAGGGTTTCGCCGTTCCCCACTCACACATGCTGAACCAGATCTGCCGGCCGGTCGCTTTGAGGGCTTCGCTCATCAGCTTGTATGCGCCCTTGGGATTGATGTTTTCTGTATAACACCAGTCATACTTAAGATAGTCTACACCCCACTGGGCATAGGTAAAAGCGTCCTGGAATTCGTGGCCGTAGCTGCCGGCGCATCCGGCGCAGGTCTTCCAGCCGGCATCGCTGTAGATACCGAGTTTCATTCCCTTGGAGTGGACGTAATCGGCAAGGGCCTTCATGCCCGAAGGGAACTTCTGAGGATCTACCTGGATGAAGCCCTGCTCGTCGCGCTCGCCGTGCCAGCCGTCGTCGAGGTTCAGATAGATATAACCGGCGTCTACCAGGCCGAGTTCGACCATCTTGTCGGCGGTAGCCTTGATGAGGTCTTCGTTGATATTGACACCGAATTTGTTCCAGCTGTTCCATCCCATCTGAGGGGTGGCAGCAAACTTGGAGGTCTCCTGACCAAAAGCAGGAGTAATCATTAGCGCTGCAAGAGCGGCGTAGAATAACTTGCGCATATAGTGAATTGTGGTTTTAGTCTTTTTTTTCTTCGCGGGAGAAGAACTTCCATTGGAAGAGTATAAGGTAGAAGGCGCCGACCGTCACGCAGCTGTCGGCGAAGTTGAATACCGGCGGGAAGAAGGTAGCGCTGAACATATCGACCACCTTTCCGAACATGAAGCCGAACGGAGCTCCTGCGAGCCTGAGTTCGGGCCAGATAATTCCATAGAAGAAACTGTCGATAATGTTTCCGAAGGCGCCGGCAGTAATAAGGGTAAGACCGATAAGGACTCCGTCGGGGGTGTCTCCCTTTTTGATGAGCTTACCAATCCACCATACGAGGAAACCGGTAAGCACTACCCTGAAGGCGGACAGAAGAACCTTCCCGATAACCCCGCCAAATTTCATTCCGAAGGCCATTCCTTCGTTTTCTACAAAACAGAGGCGGAACCAGTTTCCGATTACAGGGATTACCTCACCGAGGCTCATATTCGTCTTGACCAGGACTTTGATGACCTGGTCTATAACGACTAGAATAATTCCGAGTATGGCGAGTTTTGCTCCTTTCGAGATCTTCATCTTCTAGTTCTTGCCCTGCTTTGCAAGCATCTCCTTGGCTTCAACGGTAAGGGTTGCGTGCGGCACGAGGCGAAGCCTCTCCTTAGGAATGAGCTTACCGGTGACGCGGCAAATGCCGTAGGTCTTGTTCTCGATACGGACAAGAGCCGCTTCGAGGTTCTTGATAAACTTGTACTGACGCTGGGCGAGCTGGCTGGCCTCCTCCTTCGAACGCTGGTTTGCACCGTCGTCCTCGACTGTCTTGAAGGAAGGGGATGTGTCGTCGATGTCGTTCGCACCGCCGCTTCTTGCTACCTCGCGATAGGTGTTGTACTCCGCCTTGGCTTTAGCTAGCATATCTTCGATGATGGCCTTGAACTCGGCAAGCTCCTCATCGGAATAGCGTGTTTTCTCTTCTGCCATAATAGGATGTGTTTGGTTGTTATTTTTTGTTTATATCAATCTTGATGGTGTCTTTATCCCACTCGACCTCGGAAGCGCTTGCAGGGGCCTCTTCGAGGGTTTTGAGGGTAACGCTGAGCGAAAGGGTCTGGGCTGCGACATAATCGCCGAACTCGCCGAGGGCCTCTTCGATTGCTTTGTAAGCCTCACCGCCTGCGTATACTACAGTTTCGATCCTGTCTGTTACATCCAGGTCGCGGTCTTTACGCAGGGTCTGGATAGGGTGGATGAGCTCGCGGGCGTTTCCTTCACGGACGAGTTCGGGAGTCTGGACTATATCGAGGGCTACGGTAAGCGCTCCTTCGGAGGAGACGAGCCAGCCCGGCATATCCTCGGAATTGATTTCGTAGTCTTCTTTAGTCAGGACTACATCGCCTGAAGGCAGAGCGAGAGTGTAATCTCCCTCGCAGCGCTCGATTTCGCCTATCTGCTCCTGGCTGAAGCCGGCAAACGCTGCGGCGATCTCCTTCATCTGCTTTCCGTAGATCTTACCCAGAGTCTTGAAGTTGGGCTTTATCTTCTTTGTAATGATACCGGTCGTATCGTGCAGGAATTCTATTTCCTTTACGTTCACCTCTGCAAGGAAGATTCCGGCTACCTTCTCGATGTGGGCCTTTACTTCGTCGTCGATTACGGGGACCACCACCTTCGCAAGCGGCTTACGTACGTTGATTCCGACCTTCTTACGGAGGGCAAGGACCATCGAGGATGCTTTCTGGGCGAAGGCCATCGACTCTTCGAGCTCCGAATCTATAAGGGCGGGATCCGAAAGCGGCATCGGCTGATAATGGACCGACTCCACTCCGGGCACGAGGTCCAGATACAGCCTTTCCGCGAAGAACGGGGCGATAGGGGCCGCGAGCAGGGCTACATCGACCAGCGCTTCGTAGAGCGTCTGATAGGCCGAGAGCTTGTCCTCGCTCATTCCTGAGCCCCAGAGGCGCTTCTTGTTCAGGCGGATGTACCAGTTGCTGAGGTCGTCGCAGACGAAGTCCTGGACCAGGCGGCCTGCAAGGGTGACGTCATAGTCTTCGTAGGCGGCCTTGACCCCCTTCGCGAGCGTGTTCAGGCGGCTGATGAGCCAACGGTCGAACATGGGCCTTTTCCCATAGGCGACCTTCGGGGCCGCGGGATCGAAGTTGTCGATGTTCGCATACAGCGCGAAGACCGAATATGAGTTATAGAGGGTTCCGAAGAACTTGCGGCGCACTTCGTCTACTCCCGCCTCGTCGAACTTGAGGTTGTCCCACGGCTGGGCGTTTGTAAGCATATACCAGCGCAGCGCGTCCGGGCCGTAGGTATCCAGGGCCACGAACGGGTCTACCGCGTTTCCGAGGCGCTTGCTCATTTTCTCGCCCTTCTTGTCGAGCACGAGGCCGTTCGAGATCACGCGCTTGAAGGCGGGCGTCCCGCTGACCATGGTGTGGATAGCGTGGAGGGTGTAGAACCACCCGCGGGTCTGGTCCACGCCTTCGGCGATAAAGTCCGCCGTGGCCCCGAAATCGGGCGAGTCGAGTCCGCGAAGGCCGGTCTGGGCATACGGCATCGCGCCGCTGTCGAACCAGACGTCGATAAGGTCTGTCTCGCGCTTCATCTTCTTGCCGCTCGGGCTTACGAGGAAGATATTGTCTACGTACGGGCGGTGGAGGTCGATTTTGTCGTAGTTTTCCTTCGACATGTCCTCCGGGTTGAAGCCCCTCGCTTTAAGCGGGTTCTCGGACATTATTCCGGCTTTAACCGACTTTTCTATCTCGTTATAGAGCTCTTTTACGGAGCCGATGCAGATCTCTTCCCTGCCGTCTTCGCTGCGCCAGATAGGCAGAGGAGTACCCCAATAGCGGCTGCGGCTGAGGTTCCAGTCCTGGATATTCTCCAGCCACTTTCCGAAGCGGCCGGTTCCGGTAGCCTCGGGCTTCCATTCGATACCTTCGTTGAGTTCCATCATTTTCTCGCGCACGGCCGAGGCTTTGATGAACCAGCTGTTGAGCGGGTAATAAAGCACGGGCTTATCCGTACGCCAGCAATGGGGATAGGAGTGGACGTGTTTTTCGATCTTGAAGGCTTTGTTTTCCTGCTTCATCCAGACGCAGAGATCTACGTCCAGGGCAGGAGTCTCGGGGGTCGCTTCAGGATCGTAGGCGTTCTTTACATAACGGCCAGCCCACTGCTTGTAGAGCTCGACATTGACTGATTCCTTAACATACTGCGGATCAAGGTCTTCGATACGATAGAAACGGCCCTTCGTATCTACCTGAGCCTGAGGGTTTCCGTCGCGGTCTATGACATAGAGCGCGGGGACTCCGTTCTCTTTGGAGACACGGGCGTCGTCTGCGCCGAAAGTTCCTGCGATATGGACTATACCGGTTCCTTCAGTAGTAGTTACATAATCTCCGGTGATTACCCTGAAGGCGCCCTCGCCGGGGTTGAACCAGGGCAGGAGCTGTTCGTAGCGCATGCCTTCGAGCTCTTTTCCGCTGATGGTGCCGGGAAGCACCTCGAAGGGAGTCTTGCCGTCAAACCATGCTCCGACAAGGTCTTTTGCGATTATGTATGTTGCGGGGATTCCGGTATAAGGATTCGCGCTGCGCACCTTCACATATTCGATCCTGGGACCAACGCAGAGGGCGCAGTTGCTGGGAAGAGTCCAGGGGGTAGTAGTCCAGGCGAGGAAATACAGATCCTGTTCGCCAAGGACTTTGAACTGGACGCAGCAGGTAGTATCCTTTACGTCGCGGTAGCAGCCGGGCTGATTGAGTTCGTGGGAACTCAAGCCTGTTCCGGCGGCGGGGCTGTAGGGCTGGATAGATTTTCCTTTGTAGAGATAGCCCTTTCCGTAGATGTCCTTGAGGAGGTACCAGAGAGTCTCGATATAACGGTTGTCGTAGGTAATGTACGGGTCGTCCATATCTACCCAGTAACCGATTCTCTCGGTAAGGGTACGCCACTCTTTAGTATATTTCATGACCTCCTCGCGGCAGGTCTTGTTATACTCTTCGACGGATATTTTGGTACCGATATCTTCTTTTGTAATACCGAGCTTCTTCTCAACTCCGAGCTCCACCGGCAGGCCGTGGGTATCCCAACCGGCTCTGCGGCGTACCTTGAAGCCGCTCTGCGTCTTATAACGGCAGACAGCGTCTTTGATACTGCGGGCCATTACGTGATGAATACCCGGCATTCCGTTCGCACTGGGCGGGCCCTCGAAGAAGATGAATTCGGGAGCACCCTCCCTTACCTCGAGCGAACGCTCGAAGGCGTGGTTTTTCTTCCATCTCTCCAACACCTCTGCCGATGCAGAGACGAGGTCCAATCCCTTATACTCTTTAAAAGTCATTTTTTTTAGCTAATTTTGAGCCTACAAATTTAACAAAAGTCAAGGCCAAAAGCAAATAAGGATATGGGTGTTCTGGACATCATTCTTCTCGTCATCTTTATCCCCGCAATAATCAGGGGTATAAGCAAGGGTTTCATCGAGCAGTTGGTCGCGCTGGTGTCGATCTTCGTGAGCGCATACCTGGCCTACATCTTCGCAGACAAGGTCGGGACATGGCTTTCCCAGTGGATTACCTTCAGTTCTCCGACCGTGCTCTACATCATATCCTTCGTGGTAGTTATCATCCTCTGCGTCCTGCTGTTCAACCTCGCCGCGAAACTCCTTACGAAAGTAATCAGTGTCGTTTCCCTGGGCTGGCTCAACAGAATCCTCGGATTTGTAATCGCCATCTTCAACACCGCCCTCGTGGTAGGTATTCTCTTTGTAATCTTTGGCGATCTGAACGAAAAATACCTGCATCTGTCCACCCAGTTTATGGACAACTCCCTTATCTACGGATGGATAAAGAAACTTACCGATGCAGTGTTCCCCTACCTTGAAGGCATCTTTACCAAGATAAGCAATGGCATCCAGGAAATCTAGGATAATCCTTATCGAGACCTCGGCCTCGCTCTGCTCGGTCGCCCTCGCCGAAGAGGGCCGTGTTATCTCATATCGCGAAAGCTCTGATGGCAGGCAACACGCCGCCCTGACCGCGCCCTTCGTAAGGGAGGTCCTCGACGAAGCGGGCCTGAAGGTCGCGGACTGCGCGGCGGTTGCCGTAAGCGCCGGACCCGGCTCTTATACCGGCCTTCGCGTAGGTTCCTCAACGGCCAAGGGACTGTGTTTCGGCGCAGGTATTCCGCTAATCAGCCTTAACACTCCGGATATCATAGTGTCGAAGGCGCTCGCCGGCGGGCTGGTTCCGGCCGGGTGCACCGCTATCGTGCCGATGATCGACGCCCGCAGGATGGAGGTCTACTCGGCCGTCTACTCCCCCGCCGGCGAGCGCCTCACGGAGATCACCCCGGTGGTAGTGGATTCAGCTTCGTTTGCAGATCTCGAGGGTACCGTCCTTTTCGTCGGCGACGGCGCTTTGAAGTGCCGAGAGGTTCTTGATCGTCCCGGATTCGTATTTGAAGAAGTCTTCGCAGACGCTGCCTCGATGGCCCCCCTGGCTTTCCGCAAGCTCGAGGAGCGCGACTTCGCCGACACGGCCTACTTCGAGCCCTTCTATCTGAAAGACTTTGTTGCTACCGTCTCCCGGAAGAAGCTCTGGTAATTTCAGCGTGTTTCGCAACCGCCTGAATATCAGTTATTTAATAAAAACGATGTGCTCGATTCGCGGCACATCGTTTTGCATAATATTCTGTCTATCAGCGACTTACGAAACACGCCAGATCGGCCGGATATTTCCCGGCCTGATACAGTTACTTCAGCAGTTTTGCCAGTTCTTTGCGCAGACCCGCTTCGCCATCGATCTTGGCGGAGGAGATTTCATCTCCCGCGATGAGGATGGTAGTAGGGAGGGTCTGGAGGTTGTAAAGGGCAACGGCGCGGGATGAGGTCCCGAGTCCGTCGCAGACGTTGATCCAGGGAAGATTCTGGTTCTTGATGACTGAAGCCCAGAGAGCCTTGTCGGCTGTAACGCCTACAGAATAAATCTCAAGGCCCTTCGAATGATACTTCTCATAGACAGGGAGGAGCACTTCTACATTGAAGAGTTTCTGCTCAGCATCTGCCACATCCCAGAAGTGGAGAAGTATTACTTTAGCTTCGACTCCCGCAAGAGAGACTTTCTCCGCGTTGACATTTGGCAGAGAGATGTCCGGGAAGCCTGCCTGCTCAGCGTTGAGAACTGCGTGTTCGATAGCCATATTGTTCAGGCGCCTCTGAGCCTCGTTCTCGAGAGCCTTCACATACTTGCTCTCCGGATAAGAGCTCTTCAGAGAATCGGCTGCGGCTTTGAAGATAAGCGCATCGGTAGACTGGCTGAAAACGGGCAGTTCGGCTGCGAGGTTCTGGAAGAGGACGGGGACTACGGCGAGGGAATGAGAGTGACTCATTACATACGCCATCCGGTCACGGTAATAGCCTACATAGAGTTTAGTGGCTTCTCCGGGCTCAGTAACCGCAGCCATCTTCTTCACAAAATCCGAATAGGCCTTTTCGATGCCGGCAAGCTCGGCCGAACCTTCCGAACCTTCTACGCTGAAGTTTCCGAGAGTATCAGCAGTAACCTTAGCTGTCTCCCCCGCCTGGAGAAGAAGCGCTGCAAGACGGGTATCGCCTTTGTAAATATACACGAACTCGGGCTGGCCCTTTTTTACAGGAAGACTGTACTTGAAACTGCCGCCCGCATCAGTCTTCACCGAATCGAGCAGATCGGATGAACTTACATTCAACTTATGGACCGCCAGCGCGGTTGCAGGAGCACCTTCTACGGTCATATTGATTCGCGCCTTGGGGGCACACGAAGCGAAAAGCGCCAGGACAAGGCCCAGCGCAAGTATTTTAGAGCTTCTCATATTCGGCGAGGATTGCTGCGGCCAGTTCGGCCTTACGGGCGTCCGAGACTTCCGGGCGCTTCTTTCTGAAATCGAGGTCTCCTTCTGTCTGAAGGGGCACGAGATGGATATGTGTATGGGGAACCTCCATTCCGAGCACGGCTACGCCAACCCTCTTGCAGGGCACGGCTGCCTTCAGGGCCACGGCGACCTTGCGGGCGAAAGCCCAAAGGCCTTCGTAGGTCTTTTCGTCGAGATTGAAGATATAGTCGTCCTCAACGTTCTTGGGGATGACGAGGGTGTGGCCTTCGGCAAGGGGGCTTATGTCGAGGAAGGCGTAGAAGTCTTCGCTCTCCGCTACCTTGTAAGAAGGGATCTCGCCCTTAGCGATTCTTGTAAAGATAGTCATGGGACTAAAGGCTGATTTCGAGGATCTTGAACTTAAGGATACCGGCGGGGACCTGAGCCTCTACGATTTCGCCTACGCCGTGACCGATAAGGGCCTTGGCGATAGGGGTAGTTGCGGCGAGCTTGCCCTTAGAGAAATCGGCTTCCGACTCGCCTACGATAGAGAACTTCATCTTAGCCTTTGCTGTAAGGTTCTCGACTACGACGGTTGTCAGCATCTGGACCTTGTCGGTCGAGAGCTGAGAAGCATCGAGGACCTTCGCATTGGAAATCGTATTCTTGAGGTTCGCGATTTTCAGTTCAAGAAGGCCCTGAGCCTCGCGGGCCGACTCGTATTCCGCATTCTCCGAGAGATCTCCCTTCTCGCGGGCCTCAGCGATCTGGGCTGCGATAACAGGGCGCTGAGCAAGCGCTTCTTCAAGTTCCTTCTTCAGTTTCTCGAGTCCTTCCTGACTCATGTAATGTACTTCTGCCATATTTTGTTTGTGGTTTTGTCAACTAAAAGAGAGTCCTGCCTTTCGGCAGAACCCCTTGTTTCTTTTGCAAATATACGGAATTTTCGGATTATTTCAATCCTTCCTCATACTTGGGCTTCATGATGGCCTCGTAGACGACAAGTTTCTTAAGCTCCTTCTTACGGGCTTTCTTGTCCTCTTTGTTCTTCAGGTCCTCGAGGACCTCCGGAGTTTTCTTATTCTTTGTCATAGGCTTCCATATTTCTTTCCGTACTCCAACTGCTGGGCGAGGAAGTCGTCGGGGTACTCTACCTTATAGTCAACGACTTTTCCGAAGCGCTTTACCGGAACAATTTCAGGATTGATAAATCCTCCGTAAGGCTTGAGCTGAAGGGCCTCATAGCGAGCCTTCACTTCCTTATGGAGTTCAGGATCTATGTTTACTGCGTAAGTCTCGATCAGATACTTGCCTGCCTTGTAGTCGCCTTCGCTCTTGATGCGCTGGATTTCGGCCAGAAGCTCGGCGAACAGGCCACGCAGTTTCTCGTAATCATTTACCACGAAATAGGTCTTTCCGTCGCGGACTTTCTTCTCTATAACATTGTCCTTCGCGCCCTTCTCATAACACCACTGGGCGATAAGCTTGCGGTTCTGCATATGGGCCTCGGTGTTCGGGCGGCCAAGCTCGACTCGGGTAAACTGCGTAAACAGGCCGTTGCGGATATAGCTCGCATACTCGGCCTTGTAGGCATCTTTGTCGGGCATAATGCCTAACTCAACCATCCTCGGGTCGGCCGTGTAATAAAGGCCGAACAGGTCTGCGCGAGCCTCCTCGAGCGCCGAAGCATACTCGCCCATCGCGGTAGTGCTGACTCCGGGAAGCAGCTGGCCGGAACCATGCCCAAGGCATTCGTGGAGGTCGGTGTGGACTTCGTCCGCCCACGGGCCGTACTTGCGGACCATGGCCTTTTCCTCGTCGTCCCATGCGAACTCGTCGAGCATGTTCTTCGGCGATTCCTGAGCCGCATAGTCGTAGGCGTGGGTGATGTTGGCGATAGTCACGCTCTTCGAGCCATACTCCTTGCGGATCCAGTCCGCGTTAGGGAGGTTGATTCCGATCGGGGTCGAAGGATAGCTGTCGCCGGCAAGGCAGACGGCATTGATGACCTTCGCGCTGACGCCCTTTACCTCCTTCTTGCGGAAGCGCGGGTCTACAGGCGAGTTGTCTTCGAACCACTGCGCGTTCTTCGAGATAGTCTCCGTGCGGCGCGAGGCTTCGAAGTCCTTGATATTGACATAGCCTTCCCAAGAACCCTTACGACCGAGAGGGTCGTTATAATCTTCGATAAAGCCGTTGATGAAATCGACCGTACCGATCGTGTCCTTCACCCACTCGATATTAAACTCGTCCCACACGCGCAGGTCACCGGTCTCGTAGTACTTGATAAGGAGCGCGAGAGCGTTCTTCTGGATGTCGTTCTCGGCAACCTCGGCCGCTTTTGCCAGCTCTTCGCAGATATGGCTGATAGCGCCATCGTACAGGCCGCCCTTCTTCCAGGGAAGTTCGACGATCTTGCCGTCCTGCTTGACGACCTTGGTGTTAAGGCCATAGGCTATCGGGCGAGGATCGCCCTTTACTTCAATGCTTTCGTAGTATTTCTCCACTTCTTCGCGGGTAACTCCGTCGTAGAAGTTAACGGCCGAAAGCTTTACGATATCACCGCTCGTTTCGGTTGAGCGGCGCTGAAGGCCCTTGGTCTTGTCGTAGACATAGCTTGCGATAGCCGCATTCTCTCCAACTGAAGAGAGCAGGCTCTCGAAATACTCCCTGCTGCAATCAGGAAAGATCTTATCTTCGGCGTAGTGATGATGTACTCCGTTGGAGAAGAACACGCGCTTTGCATAGACTACGAAAGCGTCCCACTGCTCGCCCTCACGCGCACCCGTGTAATTATTAAGGATGTTCTCGAGAGCATGTCTGAGAGTAATATTACCTGCGGAGTTCTGATCCCACAGGATGTCGCGGCCCCACTTAGCCGCTTCTGCGAGGTGATAGCAATACTCCTTCTGCTGAAGGGTAAGGTTCTCCCAACCGGGGATAGTATACCTCATCACCTTGAGGTCTGCGAATTCATCTACCAGGTAGCGGAAACCCTCCACCTTGTCGTTCTTTACTGTGCAAGAAGATGCCATAATAAGTGCTGCCCCGAGGCAGAAAGATATTGTTCTTTTCATATCGTAAATATGATATTTTTTGCCGATTCCCTGTCCTTCTCGAGCTGATTTTTCAGCTCTTCGAAGGACTTGAAATGGATTTCGTCGCGAAGTTTGCGGACAAAACTCACCTTCAAGTCGAGGCCATATATCTGCTCGTCGAAATCGAAGATATTGGTCTCGATCTTCTCGTTGTGGTCAATGTTGGTCATACCCCACAGCTGCCGCCCTTCAAGTTCGACCCTGCTCAGATACGCCCCGACTCCCGGAAGACACTTCAGAGGCTCGCGGAGTTTCATGTTAGCCGTCGGGAAACCTATCGTCCGGCCCATCATATTTCCGCTCACGACCACCCCGCTCAGGCTGTACTCGTAGCCCAACATCGCGTTCGCAGCTTCAACTTCTCCCGACGCCAGGGCTTTGCGAATTTTCGTCGACGAAATGGTGTAATCATAGTCGTCACCACCGACCTGATCGGTGGTCCTGGATGCCCGATCGGGGTCGGGCATGACGTGGGGGGATACGACCAGCGCATCGAGACCGGATGCTTCAGCCAGATCAGCAATTTGACGGGTCGATAGCTGATCTGAGCCGAAGCGGTTGTCATACCCCAGTACGATAGCGGTGACGCCGTAGTCGCGGCGGAGAAGATCGAGATACTGAGCGGCAGTGAGGGCGGCGAAGTCGCGGGTGAAGGGGACGACCTCTACGCGGTCGACCCCGAGCGAGAGAAGCGCAGCGCGCTTCTCGTCAAGCGAACTCAGCAGCCTGAGGCCGCGCGGATCCTTTCCAAGAACGACCCGAGGATGGGGCCAGAATGTGATGACGAGACTCTGCTCGCCCCGCTGATGTGCGGTCTCAAGCAGAGTCTTTATCACTTCACGGTGTCCGAGATGGACTCCGTCAAAAAAGCCTGTTGCAGCTACAGCCATCTGACGACGGGGAAATCCTGACGGTGAGGGAGGAGATCGTTCTTAGGATAGATACGGGTACCTACCTGATACATACCTGTCCTCTCGGGAAGGACCGTCACACGGAAGGTTGCGATACCGTTTTCGAAGCTTACGAGCTCGAAAGGTGCGACTTCCTGAATGTGGTGATTGCCCTTGGCGTCCGTCGAGGTGAAGATCATCTCCACTCCGATGTCTTCCGGCTTGATACGTCCGAGGTCGATCTGAACCTCACTGAGGAGGAGATTTTCCTGGGAAAGAACGTATGATGCGCTCGGCTGGGTATAGGAGACGATACGCATATTGTTCCATTCCTCGGACATGAACTGTTTCCAGTCTGCAATCTCACGGGCTACTGCGGCTCCGTCTGCAGCAAGCTTCGCATAGCGCTCTGCCTGAGGGACGTAGTACTGGTTGCAGTAGTCTGTAAGCATACGGTTGGTAGTAAAGTTGGAGGCAACCTTAGCGATGGTGTTCTTGATATAGCCTATCCACTTGACGGGCAGTCCGGACTGCTTGTCTACGTCGTAGTAATCGGGAGCGATTTCGTTCTCAATAGTGGCATAGATAGTCGCGGCATCAAGCTCGTTCTGATAGTTCTGGTCGTCGTAGGTGCGCTCCTGAGGGAGAGCCCATCCGGCGTCTTTCTGATATCCCTCAACCCACCAGCCGTCCAGCACGGAGAAGTGCATTACACCGTTCATCGAAGCCTTTTCTCCGGAGGTACCGGAAGCCTCGAGCGGACGGGTAGGGTTGTTCATCCAGACGTCTACGCCCTGGACAAGCCTCTTTGCGAGGGTGATATCGTACCCGGGGACGAAGACGATCTTTCCGATAAAGCGGGGATCCTTGCTGATCTCTACGATCTGTTTGATAAGGTCCTGACCTGCACCGTCGGCGGGATGGGCCTTGCCGGCAAAGATGAACTGAACCGGACACTTAGGGTCGTTGACGATGGCATCGAGCCTGTCGAGGTCGCGGAAAAGGAGGGTTGCCCTCTTGTAGGTAGCGAAACGGCGGGCGAAGCCGATAGTCAGTACATCGTCGCGAAGAGTCTCCTTGATCGTTACGATCTGGCCCGGAGTGTAGTGTGCGCTGATCAGAGGATCCGACAGGCGGTCCTTGACCGACTTGATGAGTTCGGTCTTGAGGATCTTGCGGACATTCCAGATTTCCTCGTCGGGGATATTGTAGATTCCGTCGAAGCAGCTCTTGTCGTAGTGGGAGGTCTTGAACTCGTCACCGAAGACCTTGGAATGGATAGCCTTCCACTCTTTCGAAGCCCAGGTCGGATAATGGACACCGTTCGTTACATAGCTGATGTAGAGTTCCTCAGGGAGATAACCGGGATACATCGAAGCGAAGATTTCCTGGCTTACCTTGCCGTGGAGCATCGAAACGCCGTTGACGTTCTGGCTCATCGAGGCGGCGAGGGTACTCATCGAGAACTTCTCGTCGTGGTTGTCGGGGTTGATCTTTCCGAGCGCCATGAACTGCCTCCAGTCGAGGCCGAAGCGGGGGGGATAGTGGCCGAGATACTTGCCGAGCAGGTCCTCGGTAAAGGCGTCGTGGCCGGCGGGAACGGGGGTATGGGTCGTATAGAGGGACGAGGCGCGGCAGAGCTCCATGGCTTCGCCGTAGGCATGGTGGCCGTCCAGCATGAACTCGCGCAGCCTCTCGAGGCCGGCGAAGGCGGCATGGCCCTCATTGTAATGGTACACGGTGGGGTTGAGGCCGAGGGCGCGAAGGGCGCGTACGCCTCCGATTCCGAGCAGGATCTCCTGCTTGAGGCGGTTCTCCCAGTCGCCGCCGTAGAGCTGATGCGTTATGGAACGGTCTTCGGGGGAATTGGCTTCGAAATCGGTATCTAGCAGGTAGAGGTCAGTCCTTCCGACCGCCACCTTCCAGATACGGGCGCTGAGCTGACGTCCGGGGAAAGACATCGAAACTGTCTTCCAGTTCCCGGATTCGTCGAGAACGGGCTCGGCGGGGATCTTCATAAAGTCCTGGGCATCGTAACCGGCGACCTGATTGCCCTGGGGAGTCAGGCGCTGGGTGAAGTAACCGTAACGGTAGAGAAGACCTACTGCGACAAGGTTGACATTCATATCGCTGGTCTCTTTCAGGTAGTCGCCGGCAAGGATGCCAAGACCGCCGGAATAGATCTTCAGCGAGGTATCCAGGCCATACTCCATACAGAAGTAGCCGACGGAAGGCTCCGTCCTCTGGTTCTTCAGCTCCATGTAGGAGTCGAACTCCTTCATGACGCTGGCGAGACGGCCGAGGAATTCGGCGTCCTGAGCGAGCTGTTTATATCGTTTGAGGGTTACTTTGTCTAGAATCACCATCGGGTTGTGGCCGGATTTGTGCCACAGGTCGGCGTCGATGCTCTTGAACAGCGCCTTTGCGCTGTCGTTCCAACACCACCAGAGGTTTTTACACAGGGTTTCGAGCCCCCTGAGTTCCTCGGGAAGGTGACGGGTTACCATCACGCTCTGCCACGACGGGGTTGCGTTGGGATTGTACATAAATTCTTAAGATAATACTACTGTTTTGTTGCTATTGCCTCGTCTACACGGATCTCAAAATCGCTGAGCACATTCATGTAGTTGATAAACGCCTCATAGGGCGTATCGTAAGGATTGAAATATTTGTGGACATCGCCGTCGGAGAAGAACTTCGTACACATGTAGTAGAAGTGATCACTCTCCTGGAGGTGGCCATAGTCGGCCCAGAGGATAGGGTCGTTGAGGATTGCGAGTTTCTCGCCAAGGGCATACACTTTATTGAAAGCGTCTGCCTGGAGTTCGTTTCCGAGCCAGGCGGTAAGGTCGCGCTCTTCGTCTGCCCACGAAATTGCGTTGGGAACGGAAAGCGGAGCTACCGGCTTGTACTTCGCTGCGGCCTCGGAAGGGGTCACGAACTCGTACTGCTTGTCGGCAAGGACCTTCTTCGGGAGGGCCTTCATGAACTCGAAGATTCCGGACTCTTCCTTGTTGTGTTCGCCGAAGGTTTCGTAGTCCATGAAGAGGTTTATCACCTCGCCGGGGGCTGCGTCGAGAGCCTCCTTGAAGGTGTCGGCCGTTACCGCGCCCTGGGTTCCGAAACGGAAGGCGATATCGTCGCTGAGCATGTAGTTACGCAAGAGCAGTTTCTGATCCTCAACTATGTCGTTTGAATAGATGTAGTTGGGGCTTCTCCATCCCATGATGTGGCGGGCGCCCTCTGTAAGGACGGTCTTGAAACCCATGTCATAGACCAGCTTTCCGATAGCGTCTGAATAGATGAGCTCGGTGTTGCGGAAGGCTGTCGGGGTCTGGCCGAAGTAATCCTTTATCGCGGCCTGGTGTTTCAGGACCTGATGACGGAATTCAGCCTCGTTGCCGATACTGGCGAGTGAGTGATAATAAGTCTCGGAAAGGAACTCCACACAGCCGGTCTTGGCAAGAGCCTGGAAGCTCTCGATCACCTCGGGGGCATACCTGTCGAACTGCTCGAGAACGGAGCCGGACAGCGAGAAGGCAACTTTCAGTTTACCCTTCGAAGCCTTGATGGCGCCAAGGAGAAGCTCGTTCATCGGGAGGTAGCACTTGCGAGCCACCCTCTTAAGGATAGTCCTGTTGGCGAAGTCGTCGTAGTAGTGTGAGTCCTTACCGATATCGAAGAAACGGTACTGACGCAGCCTGGTAGGCTGGTGGACCTGGAAATACAGACATATAGATTTTGCCATAACCGTGTGTGTTTACTTTACGAGTGAATAATAAATGTCCTTGAGCTTTGCAGCTGCGTGGTCCCACTTGAGGGCGTTGACCTCATCGAAGCCCTTCTTCGCGGCGAAGTCGGCCAGGGCGGGATACTTGATAAGGGCGTAAATGTCGTCAGCCATTGCGTCTACATCCCAGAAGTTTACCTTGAAGGCATACTTAAGGATTTCGGCCGCACCGGACTGGAAAGAGATAATACTCGGGACGTTGCTTCTCATTGCCTCGAGCGGGGAGATACCGAAGGGTTCGCTGACAGACGGCATGATGTAGACGTCGCTGAGGGCGAACATTTTCTGGACGTCGGCTCCGCGAAGGAAGCCGGTGAAGTGGAAGCGGTCGGAGATGCCGAGCCTGGCCACCTGCCTGATAGCCCTGTTCATCATGTCTCCGCTGCCGGCCATCACGAAACGGACGTTGTCGGTCCTCTTGAGGACCTTGGCGGCGGCGTCGATGAAATACTCGGGACCTTTCTGGAAGGTAATACGTCCGAGGAAGGTGACGATCTTGTCTTTCACTCCCCTCTGGATCTCGAGATTCTCGCGTCCGCTGAAATCAACCGCGTTGTGGACCGCGATGACCTTCGAAGGGTCGATTCCGTATTTGTTGATGACTATGTTGCGGGTAAGCTCGGAAACGGCGACTACCTTGTCTGCTGCTTCCATTCCGCGGCGCTCGATAGCGTAGACGCGCGAGTCGACCATATCATCTGTTCCACGGTCGAAGGAGGTGGCGTGGACATGGACCACGAGCGGTTTGCCGGTAAGTTCCTTGGCCGCGATTCCGGCAAGGTAGGTAAGCCAGTCATGGGCATGGATCACATCGAACGCATCCTTATTCTGCATAGCGATAGTTCCGCCGACCTGGGCGTAGCGGCTCACCTCCTCGAGGAGGTTCGCGCCGTACTTGCCGGAGAACTTGAATTTCTGACCGAAACCGATAGTAGTTTCAGTCGTCTTCTTGCGCTTCATCTCCTCGATAGCCTCGAAATACTGGTCGGGATCTACGTAGGGGACGATGTTGGAGTCTACGTTTATGAACTTCACCTTATCGAGGAATTCGTCTACCGTCTCACTTACGTTCTGGACGGCGACATCGCTCGCGTTGATGATTCTGGTGCAGGATTGATCTTCATCTCCGCTGGCCGAGGGCATCACGAACAGAGTCTCGACGCCGTTGTGGGCCAGGCCTTCGACTATTCCTTTGCAGGCGGTTCCAAGTCCGCCGGCGATGTGGGGAGGAAACTCCCAACCGAACATCAGTACTCTCATTTCTGTTCCTCCTTATTAACTTTCATAAGATTGTCGCACACAAGCAGGGCGGCGGCTGTAAGGGCCGAAGAAATCGCTCCGTGGGGCTCGAAGGGCGGATCGCCGTCGTAGAGCTCGGAGAAGGCGCCGACGCCATGTTTGTTCAGGTCCTGGTAGAAACCTTCCAGCAGCCACTCGGCCTTCTTCCAGAAAGCCGGGCCCTTGACTTTGAAGCAAAGCATCACGTACGGGGCAAGGAGGGTAGGCCATGCACAGCCGTTGTGATAGGCGAGGTCACGCTCGACCTGCGAGCCTTCGTAGACGCCCTTGTAGCGGATATCGCGCGGGGAAAGCGAGCGGATTCCCCTGGCCGTAACGAGTTCGTTGTCCACTACCCTCAGGACAGACTGGATACGGTCTTCGTCTACCGGGGAGTCTGCGACAGCCAGCGCTGAGAGCTGGTTCGGGCGGACTTCGGTATGCTGGCCTTCGTTGTCTACATAGTCTGCAAGGAAGCCCAGACGCTCGTTCCAGAAGGTCTGAGTAAAGTTGGCTTTCACGAGATCGGCGATAGGAGTCCACTCCTTAGCGAAGCGGCCGTTACCGTATTTCTTGTCCATCTTGCAGGCGAAGCGAATAGCGCTGTACCAGAAGGCATTAGTCTCAACCTGGTAGCCGGCGCGCTCAGTAACTGCGCGGCCATTGATATAGGCGTTCATCCAGCTGAGGGCGACGCCGTCCATCTGGGCCCATATAAGGCCGTTGGGATGCATCGCGACTTCCTTACGGACGCCGGGCTTATAGCTCTCGAGGATAGCCTTCATAGTCTTTCCGTACTTCTTCCAGACAAGCTTTTCATCTGCTCCGAAAGCGATGTACTGCTGAAGAGTCTCGGCAAGGTAGAGAGGAGCCTCAACCTGAGTGGTTCTCTGGAAAAGACGCTCCTGATTGTCTTCCAGGAGATTGTCCAGAATCTCTTCGAAGTCCTCAGGACGGCCGGCGTAAAGGGTCAGACCGGGCAGCGCCACGAGTGTCTCGCGGAGCAGTCCGGTGTGGAGCCAGGAATAGCCGGCCTCGATCCTCTTACGGCCGTTGTGATATGTAATCAGGGAGTTGGCGCAGTTCAGAAGGGCTTCGTGGCCGTTTGTCTCGATATTTTCCTGCTTATAGAGCGCTTCGTAGTCTTTTTTGAATGACTTGGGTTCGCGCTCATATTTGTCTGCAGACAGATAAACGGACTCGCCTGCCTTCATATTGACGCTGAAGACACCGGGCGACAGAAGGTCTTCCTTGCAGTCGAAACCGCGGCGGTATTCGTCTGAATAAGTAATTCCGTAATACCAAACAGGGTCTGAATTGAACTTTACGGCCTTTGAGAACTGAATAAACAGATCCGGGAAGGCCTCGTAAAGGCGGAAGGCGGCTCCGTTGGAGGCGGGTTTCGCCGTTCCGTCCGCTACGTCGTTGGCCTGAGTAAGGGCGTGGATGTTGCGGAAAGCGAGCATGGGCCTGATCTGAACTGTTGCAGCGTCGGGGGCCTCAAGAAGCTCATATTTGATATAAAGCTGGTCGCGGTCGGGACAGAGAAGAAGGCTCTTTCTGAATACGATCGAGCCGATCTTGAAGGTAATCTGGGGAACCGGGTCGGCCGCGAAGTCGACTACGTATTTGTGTCCCCTGGGTTCGTAGATGTCTCCGTAGCAGTGGATTCCCAGGTTGAACTGCTTTCCGTTTACGATAAGCGACTCGTCTAGCGAGGAAAGCAGCAGGAACCTGTCTCCGCCGAAGCGGTCGAGCGTGACTGCAAGAAGGCCGTGATAACGCCTGGTATTGCAGGTAACGATCGAGGTGTTACAGTAGGCGCCAGTCTTATTCGCACAGATGATTTCCCTCTTCAGCGAATAGGAAAGGTTTACCAGCTCGGCCTTGTTGAATTTGAGTAATGCCATATATACCTTATTTTTTTGTCAGGACCAGAGCGCATCTGCTGGGAAGATACAGTAGCAGCTGATGGTCCACGGTAAAATGTTTCTCGCCGGAAGAGAGCCGGCCGAATCCGTCGAAGCGGGCTTCGTCTGAATTGAAGGCCAGGTCGTACTCTCCGTCTTCAACTTTGAACCCGTAATTCTCAAAAGATTGGGTAGGGTTAAAGTTGAGCGCAAAGATAGCATTTTTACGCTTGAATATCAAGACCTTGTCTCCTTCGTTCGCGCATATGAGCTCAGGCGCGCCCGCGAGGGTATCCTGGGCCTTCAGGAAATGGATCATCTGGGCGTCGAAAGCCTCTAACGCTCCGTAGCGAAGATCGGGATTGTCTGGTAGCGACCACTGCCTGCGGGCATACTTGTACGACCAGCCGTTTCCCTCGCGCGGGAAGTCGATCCACTCCGGGTGGCCGAATTCGTTGCCCATGAAGTTGAGGTAGCCGTTTCCGGCGGTCGCGGCGGTGACGAGCCTGATGAGTTTGTGGAGCGCTATTCCGCGGTCTACGATCAGGTTCTGAGTCCCCTTCCCCATCGCGTAGTACATTTCCTTGTCTATCAGGCGGAAGATGATGGTCTTGTCGCCCACGAGGGCCTGATCGTGGCATTCGGCATAGCTGACCGTCTTTTCGTCTGCACGTTTGTTTGTAAGTTCCCACCACATCTCGCCCATCGACCACTCGTCGTCGGACTTTTCCTTGATCCATTTGATCCAGTGATCGGCCACGCCCATCGCCATTCGGTAGTCGAAGCCCACTCCGCCTGCCTCGAAAGGCGCTGCCAGACCGGCCATTCCGCTGACGTCTTCGGCGATAGTGATGGCTTCCGGCCTGATTTCGTGGATGAGCATATTCGCCAGGGCGAGGTAGGTCACCGCATTCTCGTCCACGCCAGCGTTGAAGTACAGGTCGTAGTTTCCGAAGGAGGTTCCAAGGCCGTGGTCCCAATACATCATGGAGGTGACGCCGTCGAAGCGGAAGCCGTCCAGGTGATACTCCTGCATCCAGTATTTGCAGTTGCTCAGCAGGAAGCGGACAACCTCGTCCTTACCGTAGTCGAAGCAGCGGGAGCCCCATGCGGGGTGATGGCCGGCCGCGCCCTGGTAGAAGTAGAGATCGTCGCGGCCGTCCAGCCGGCTCAGGCCTTCGAGCTCGTTCTCGACGCTGTGGGAATGGACCATGTCCATGATCACGGCGATGCCGGCCTTATGCGCTTCGTCCACCAGGCGCTTGAACTCCTCGGGCGTCCCGAAACGGCTGCTGAGGGCGAAGAAGTTCGAGACCTGGTAGCCGAAACTGCCGTAGTATGGGTGTTCCTGCAGGGCCATTATCTGGATGACGTTGTATCCGAGCTTGATTATTCTTGGGAGCACCGTTTTGCGGAAGTCATCGAAGCTGGCGACACCTTCCTTCTCGCCGCTCATGCCGATATGGCATTCGTAGATGAAGGGGTTCTTGACCTTTATCTTTTTGTCGTGTTCCCATTTGTAGGGTTTGGGAGCCCAGACCTGGGCGGCGAACGCCTTCGTCTCGGGGTCCTGGACGGCGCGGGTGACATAGGCCGGAAGGCGTTCGCCGCCTCCGCCTGGCCACTCTATCCAGAACTTGTAGAGGTCCTGATGATTCATAAATACTTCCGGGAGTTTGATTTCCCAGTTGCCGTTTCCGACAGGTTTCAGGGCGTAAGCCTCGCTCTTTTTCCAGTTGTTGAAGTCGCCGATGAGGTAGATCTTAGTAGCGTTAGGGGCCCACTCGCGCAGGACCCAGCCCTCATCGTCTTTATGAAGACCATAGTAAAGATGATTATTTACCGCTTTGTCCAGGCTGCCTTCGCCGGCGATCTTCTTTCGCCAGTCCAGGATGCGCTGATGACGCGCTTCTATCGCGTCTTTCCAGGGCTCGAGCCAGGGATCTGATTCGTAAATCTTCTGCATATGAGGTTATTCTATGTTCGACAGTTTTTCTCTTGCTGTTCTTAGGTACTCCCTACATTTAGTGATGAGTTCCTCCGACTCGGCCAGATACTTGTCCATCTCGCCAAGTCCCGTCTGCGGATCCTCCACCTTCTTTGCTATCTCTTCCAGACGATTTATTGCTTTTGAGTAATCGAAAGTCATATTACTTCTTCAATTTTTGCTTTCACTTTTCCGTCCGACATCAAAATCGTCAGCTGATCCCCTGCCTTAAGGCCCTTCGCCGATTTCAGGACCCTTCCCTTAGAGTCTACGGCGAGGGTGTAGCCGCGGGCGAGGACGGCGCGGGGGTCGGCGGCCTTGATGCGGCGGTCGAGCTCGTCAAGCGCCGAGAGGCGCTGGGCGATCTTCGCCGCAAAGGCCAGCTTAAGCCGCGCGCCGAGGCTGCTGATTCGCTCATCCTCAGCCGCATACATATCTACAAACTCGTCTGCGAGAGCGGTCGGGGTCTTTACGAAGCGATAAGCGACCATGTCTGCGACATGATAATCTTTGTCGTGGCCTATTGCGGTAAAGACCGGGATGGAACACTGGGCTATTGCGAGCGCGAGGCCGTAGTCGTCGAAGCAGGAAAGATCCAGGTTCGAGCCGCCGCCGCGAAGGATCAGAACTGCATCGTAGCCGTCCTTGGGGCCTTCTGGAGACCGGCCGGTCGCTTCGACCTCGCCGAGCGCGTCCGCTATCGATTCCGGGGCGCTCTCGCCCTGCATGGTCGCCGGGAAGAGGTCTACTTCAAAATAGAAACCGTACGGATTATCTGTCAGATGGTTCTTGAAATCTCCGAAACCGGCGGCATCCGGAGCGCTGATGACGGCGAGTTTATACGGTATTGCTGCAAGTTCGAGCTTTTGCTGGAGCTCCATCATCCCCTCATCCTCGAGTTTCTTTATAGTCTCGCGCTTTTTGATTTCGGCATCGCCTACCGTGAACTCGGGATTTATGTCGTCGATGATGAGGCTCAGGCCGTAGAGTTCGGAGTAGTTGACTTCGACTTTTACGAGTATCTGCTGGCCTACTTCCAGTTCCTTTCCGGTAGCGTCCTTGAAGAAGGCCCGCAGCAGCGGGTATTTAGATTTCCAGATTACGGCCTTGACTTTGGCGAGCTGCCTTCCGCCCTCGCTCTGAACCAGGTCCATATAGCAGTGACCATTCATCCTAGTCTGTACTGAGGCTATCTCCGCCTTTACCCAAACGCTCTCCGGGAAGAGCTCTTCCAGCCCCTCTCTGATAGCACTTTGAAGCGTCAGCAGATCTATATACTCCATACCCTTCAAAGTTAACGATATTTTGTGTATTTTCGTACAACAAAAAATCCGGTTTTCCGGGCTCCTCATTAACCTCAACTTATACAGAAATGAAAAAATTCGAATTCCATCCTGGCTATTACCACATCTGCCAGCTCTCTGCCGACAAAGGCATCATCTTCTACAGCACCGCTGATATCCTGATCTACTATTCAATTATCGCCGTCAAGTGCCTTCAGGAAGCTATAAAGCCACTCGGTATCTGTATCATGTTCAATCACACGCACCTTGAAGCTCCTTTCCGGACCGAGCGCCAAATGTCTTCATTTATGAACAGTACGGGCACCACATTCGTGAGGGGCTACAACTCGCATTATGGCCTGTCCGGGCCGGTTTTTTGCCATAATTACAATCGCAGCCACAAAAATGGTGAAAAGAAGATCCGAGACACTTTTATCTATATAGGCAACAACGGCAAGGAAAAGATACCCTCAATAAACGCTGAAGATTACAAGTACAATTTCATTAATTATCTCATTTCTTCACATCCTTTCAGTGAAGAGATTGATTATAGGACCGCAAGCCCTCATCTTCTTGTTCTTCTGGCAGAAGTCCTGAAAAGGAGAAAGAATTTGAAGCCATTGAACTACGCCTTCTTCGGAGAAGAATATGAGAAGCTTTCGCTAACAGAACGATCACAACTATCGGATTTCATCATTTCTGCCTACTATTTTTTAGACAAGGAAAAAATTCTTTCCATCTACGGCAGTTATGACAATGTTATTACAGCCATGAACGCCGTTTCCGGGAGTGAACATGATTTCAAGGATGATTTCTCAAAAGAGAACTATAATCATTATTACTCGATGATCAGCATTTGCAAACGTTTGGGATATGATGTTTCCAAGCATCGTCTCATTGCTCCGCAGGTGGAAGGTCTTTTATGCTCCACCTGGTCAAAAAGTCCGCAGGTCAAGCCCTGTTTGCCCGCCACTTGTGGCTCTGCATCTTCTGTTTTATCAAACTTGCAGTTTGCCAAATTGGTTTCTGCCATTAGAGTCCAGACCGGAGCCACGGATTACGAAATTGCCAAGTTCTTCCATTTGCTCTAATTTCTTCCGTGGCGTCTTCCCCGCTCCTCCGGCAATGCTCTGATATGACAAAAATCGAGGGCCGAACCGATTTGGTTTGGCCCTCGTTATTTAAACTTCTGCTTTCTCTACTTGTTGAACTTTCCGAGGCGGCAGGTGACGGTGACTGTTTCTGTCTCGAAGAAAGGAATACCGTGTGATTCCGTCTTGAACTGGGGATACATAATGAAATCCCAGCCGGGGTTAGCTTCAAGAACCTCGTAGATGGCCATTGACTGAGTTGAGTTTCCGAGAAGAGTCCCGAAAACACCTGCATTTGCGGCCTTAGTGACGAAGAGGTGTGCGAAGTCAATACCGAAGATGTAGGTTACTTTTACCTCGGCGGTGACAGGCTCGGAGAGAGTGTAATCAGCTGCTTTAAGCTCAATATAAGCATTGGGCTCTTTCATCGAACGATAATACGAACTGCAGCTTGTTGCAGAGAGGCATACTGCCAGAATGGCAAGAACGAAAAATTTTTTCATTGCTATAAAAGTGTTGGTTAGCTTTAGTACCGCGAATTTACTAAAAAAATAGTATATTTGTAACGGTTAGGGTGAAATGAAAATCAACAGCGCAACATTCGCAGGAAGCAGTACCAGAGTGGCCGGAAAGCCGCAGAGGAAACTGCCGGAATTTGCGTTTATAGGAAGAAGCAACGTAGGGAAGAGCAGCCTTATCAATATGCTCTGCCGCAACGGCCGCCTGGCGATGACTTCGAGTACCCCCGGAAAGACAAAACTGGTCAATCACTTCCTTATCAACGATCAGTGGTATCTGGTTGACCTCCCGGGATACGGCTATGCAAAACTGAATCAGGCAGGCCGCGACGCGATAAAGGAAGTCATCAACGACTATATCATTGGAAGCGAGGAGCTTGTGATGCTTTTTGTCCTGGTAGACAGCCGCCACGACATAACTAAAATAGATCAGGACTTTATCCGCGAACTTGGTGAGAACGGAATACCTTTCGGAATCATCTTCACCAAAAGCGACAAATCCGGCCCCAATGTCTTGAAAGCCCAGATCGAAAAGGACAAAGAGATCCTCTCGAAAGAGTGGGATGAGATGCCACCGATGTTTGAGAGCTCGGCCCAGAGCGGAGCGGGACGCGAAGAGATACTTGATTATATAGACAACATACTGAAATCTATCTGACCTATGCAACACAACCACAGAATGGAGTTGTTCGCATGCGATGCCTCGAAAGACTTCGCCTGCAAAGTTATTGAGGAATTGAACAAGATTGACCGTCCGGACAACAGCGAGCGTCCGTACCACCTCGGCGACATGAAGGTCGTGCGCTTCAGCGACGGTGAATTCCAACCCCAGTATGACGAAAGCGTCCGAGGAGCGACCGTGTTTATTATTCAGTCCACTATCCCGCCGGCAGACAACCTGATGGAGCTGCTGCTCGCCATCGACGCCGCGAAGAGGGCCTCGGCAGACAAGGTGGTGGCAGTAATGCCGTACTTCGGCTGGGCGCGCCAGGACCGCAAGGACCGTCCCCGTGTGGCGATCGGAGCCAAGCTCGTGGCTAATCTGCTGACCGCTGCCGGAGCAGATCGTGTGATGACCTGCGACCTCCATGCAGACCAGATCCAGGGCTTCTTCGACATCCCCGTGGACCATGTCTATGCGGCCAAGGTCTTCCGCAACGAAATCAAGAAAATGAAGCTTTCCAACCTGGCGATCGCTGCCCCCGATATGGGCGGAGCCAAGAAAGCAAATATATTCGCCAAGGCCCTCGGAACCCCGATGATCATCTGCCACAAAACCCGCGTCAAGGCCAATGTGGTCGGCAATATCACCGCAATCGGTGAGGTAGAAGGCAAGAACATCGTCATAATCGACGATATGATCGATACCGCCGGAACCCTCTGCAAGGCGGCCGAGGTCCTGATGTCGATGGGCGCCCTCAGCGTAAGAGCTTGCGCCACCCACGGCGTCCTGAGCGGCGAGGCGATCCAGCGTATCCACGATTCGGCCCTCGAGGAAGTGCTCATCACCGACACTATCCCCCATCCCGAGCTTGCAGGCGACCCGAAGATCAGGACCGTCTCGATGGCCCCCGTCTTCGCTTCCATCATCGATAAGGTCTATAATTACGAATCCATCAGCCCCGAATTCGACAAATGACAACCTTCCTTGCAGCGGCGATAGTCCTGGGCCTCGGCGTCCTCGGGATGTGCGTCTTCCTTCTGAAGAAGGACGGCGAGTTCCCGAAGTACGATGTAGGCTCCAACCCCGAGATGAAAAAGCTCGGAATCCGCTGCTTCAAGGACGAAGATGCCGAACTCCACGGCCGCCCCGTAAAATGCGACGGGAACTATTCCGACGCCTGCGAGAGCTGCCAGCTTTACAACAGTCATCCCCGAACTGATCGGGGTTCATCAACCTCCCAGTCATTATGAGTCTCGTAGCCATAGTCGGCCGGCCCAATGTCGGCAAATCGACCCTCTTCAACCGCCTCGTCGGAATGCGCCAGGCAATCGTCGACCCTACCGCCGGAGTCACTCGCGACCGCCACTACGGCCGCTGCGAATGGTGCGGCCGTGAGTTCTCGGTCGTGGATACCGGCGGTTACACTACCAACTCGGAAGACGTTTTCGAAAGCGCCATCCGCGAGCAGGTCCAGATCGCGATCAGCGAGGCCGACGTGGTTCTGTTTATGGTCGAGGCGGCCACCGGCGTCACCGACTACGACGCCGAAGTTGCAGACGTCCTGCGCCGTGCGAAAAAGCCGGTCGTGCTCTGCGTGAACAAGGTGGACAGCGGCGAAAAGATGTTCGACGCCTACCAGTTCTATTCGCTGGGACTTGGAGAAATCTACAGCATCTCTGCCGCTAACGGATCAGGAACGGGCGATCTGCTGGACGAGATCGTGAAGGTCCTCCCCGATGAGCCGGAGGTTGAGGATCCCCACAAAGATCTTCCGCGCATCGCCATAGTCGGAAAGCCTAACGTAGGTAAGTCGTCGATAACCAACGCCCTGCTCGGCGAAGAGCGCAACATAGTTACCCCCGTCGCAGGAACTACCCGCGACTCGATAGAGACTTATTACAATAAGTTCGGCCACGAATTTATGTTGGTCGATACCGCCGGCATCCGCCGCAAGGCAAAGGTCCACGAAGACCTGGAGTTCTACTCCGTAATGCGCTCCATCCGCGCGATCGAACACTCAGACGTATGTGTGATGATGATTGACGCTACTACCGGAATGGAGGCTCAGGATATGAACATCTTCAACCTGATTCTGAAGAACAGAAAGGGTTGCGTGCTTGTCGTCAACAAATGGGACCTCTTCATCAAGGACAGCAACACCCTGCGCGACTATGAGAAGTCTCTTCGCGAGAGGATTGCTCCGTTTACCGATGTTCCGATTATCTTCACCTCAGTCCTGAAGATGCAGCGAATCAGCGACGTACTCGACGCTGTAGCCCGCGTATACGAGAACTATTCTAGAAAGATATCTACTGCGCGCCTCAACGAAGAGCTCCTACCGATTATCGAGGAAACTCCTCCGCCGAGCACCAAGGGCAAGTACATCAAGATCAAGTACATCACCCAGCTCCCGACGCGCTTCCCTTCGTTCGCCTTCTTCTGCAACCTTCCTCAGTACATAAAGGACCCTTACAAGCGCTTCCTGGAAAATCAGCTCCGTTCAAGATTCGACCTTACCGGCTGCCCGATCCAAATCTTCTGCAGACAGAAATAATTGTCACTGATTATTAGAGGATATCTTCACAAACAGGCGGCTGGTACTCCAATTCAACGGAGTGAGGCCATCCTTGGACAAGGGCTATCTTCTCCCATTCATCACTCGGAGACGATGTCCAGAGCAAGCGAAGTTTTAACCCTAAAAAACCTACAATATCAATATCTGGGTTTATGGGAGATCCTGTCCCTTGTTTGTCCAATCTATCTATGGCAAATATTGATTGTTTGCCCTGTTGGTCAAACAATTGTATTCCTTCATCGTTGATTTGATAAGAGAATTCCCGGGTTTCAGAATAGTTGATAACAAAATTTCCGAATGAGATTAACCCCGTCTTATCAGATGGGTCCAAAATGAGTGCTACGTCTAAAAAAGGCTGGTATGACTGATCCCAACCGTCAGGCACATCTTCAACAACAAGATGGGTAGCATAAGATTCATAGTACTCTGTATCAGTGTTGATAGTCGTCGTGTCAACATTAGACTCCACTTCTATAGGGACTTGTTCAAGTGAAGAGTTAGGGGTATGATTTACGACCGGCTGTTTATCTTCATTACAGGATATAACAGTAACCGTAATACAGCCTAGTAGAAATAGTAGTAATAGCCCATGATAATTCTTCATAGTCCAAAGGTAAGTATATACATCAGAAAAAACAAACTAATATGTCAATTCTATTCTGGTGCTGCTTCGACCTTACAGGCTGCCCGATCCAGATCTTCTGTAGACAGAAATAGACCTTACAGGCTGCCCGATCCAGATCTTCTGCAGATAGAAATAGCCACAGGTGAAGGCCAAAACTGCTTCGACCTGCGCGATTTTGTCACATGTCGGGGGCAAAAAAGCCTCGACCTGTAGTAGTCTTCTCTTTTCGGGAACTAATTAGTACTTCGCGGAACGAACCGGTCAGGACTTCGCGAGCCGAACTAGTTAGTACTTCGCGGACCGAACCGGTCAGGACTTCGGGTAGCGGATGGTGAAGCAGGCGCCGCCGAGGGTGAAGCTGCGAGAGTAGGCGATGGAGGCGCCGCAGCGCTCCAGGATGCTCTTGCAGATGGAGAGGCCCAGGCCGCTGCCGCTGGACTTGGTAGTGAACTTCGGGGTGAAGAGCTTCGAAAGGTTTTCTTCACCTACTCCAGGGCCGTTGTCTTCAAAGACTATTTCGTAGTAGCCGGGATCAGTACCGTTTCTCAGAGAAACCAATACCTTAGCTCCCTGGACACCTTCGCAGGCCTGAACGGCGTTGTTCAGAATATTTACGAACACGCGGACAAGCTGAGGGCGTGGGCCCTTTACGGTAACTTCCGGTAATCCAAGATACTCGAACTTGACTCCGGGACGGGTGTCGTACATATCGACCTCGTCGCGCAGGAGTTCATTGAGTTTAATCTCGACCGGTTCCTCGGAGTACAGCTTGGCGAAATCGGAGAACTGGTTCGCGGTTTCGGTAAGGACGTCGATATGGTCAAGAAGGATGGTAGCCATATCGTCGAATTTTGTCTGCCAGCTCGGATCGCCGTTTGCCTTGAGTCTCTGGATACGCTGGATCTGAAGACGCATCGGGGTCAGAGGGTTCTTGATTTCATGGGCTACATTGCGGGCCATCTCGCTCCAGGCCTTGTCGCGCTCGGCCTGGGCCAGGGCCTTGGTCGAAGCGGTAAGATCTGTAACCATCCTATTATAGGACTGGACCAGCGAAGAGATTTCGTCCTGGCGGTCGTAGGAAATGTATTCGAGACGGTCTACCCCGCCGGCCTCCATCTTACGGCTCATCTCGGAGATAGGGCGGAAAGTCCTGTCTACGACGTAGGAGATGAGGGCGAGGGAAAGGAGCAACAGGATGAAGAAAACTATGACGATACTGATAGTGTGGGTCGCGGCGTCCAGCTGGAAGTCATAGCTGCGCTCCATATAAGGCGAGGAGAAAATCGCGAGGATGTTTCCGTCTGCTCCCATCACCGGAGCATACATAGTATAAATCCAGCGGGTACCATACTTCTCTCTCTGGATGTAGTTACCCTCGCTAAGGTACATGATATGGTAATAGGCAGTTTCGTTCAGACGGCTGCCGAGAACCATCTTTTCGAAGAGCTCGGGCGAGGTCGACATAAGGATACGGCCGTCCGGGCGGAAGATGCTGATCGGCGAGCCCGTGTTGTCCGAGACGCTTCGAATCAGGGCCATGGTCTCTCTGGAGAAGAGGACATCGCCGGAGCTGTAATTGCGCAGGCCGGCCTGGAGCATGGTGCGGATGGAGTTGCTCTTGTCCGCCATCATGGTCCGGGCGTTGGCTTCGTTGCGGCCGAAGACGAACGTGACACTGAAGGTGACGAGGATGGCCATGGTCGCGGTAAGCGAGACGGTAGTAAGGATAGTGATGGTCCGCTTGAAGGAGTTCGGGGCAAGGGGGGCACGCTCGGGCTTGCCGGAGAAAATGCTCGCGAAAAGGAAGAAAACGAGAGCGACCATCGCCAGGGCAAGGAGATTCGAGTCGACGTTCTTGTACTGGCGGGAGATGAGGATGATTTCGTCTTCGGAGACCTGGTTCACGAAATGAAGGTAACCTCCGGAGACATAGTCGGTCTCCTTAAGCGAGCGGAAGCCGGCAAGTCTTTCTTCCGTAAGGCGGGTCGGGTAGGCATATGAGCCCTTCAGGTACTGGCGGTCGCGGCCTTTGTACTTGGCATATGAGTACCGCGAGGGAATCTCATTGTCGCTGTTTCCAAGACCGAGAACGGAAGAGAGCGAGCGCCCGGGATCGCCGGACTTAGGCTCGATACTGACGTAGATTGTATTCTGGCCCTGATCCTCCAGATAATACTGGAAGGCTCCGACATAGCGGCTGCGCTGGCCGGGAAGAGGGGCGTAGAAGAAGTGTGAGTTCTGATCGATCCGGGTTCCGGATTCCAGTCCGAGGGCATCTGAATCCCCGCCGATCTGAACCCTGACATCATAATCCGCAAGGGCCCTGAACAGATAGTTGTCGATGATGCGTTCGCGCGCGATTCGGGCATTCTCCTCCGAGCCGGAAGCACGGCTGAGCACCTCGTCCGAGGCGATGAGCCTCTCTACCTTTTTCAGCTGCTCCTCTACAGCATTATCTCTTTCGTTCGCAAGGTTTTCGGCCCAAGACGAGATAACCAGCTGTTCGCGCTCGAAGCCCATCGAGGTCGTTACCAGGACCAGGTACAGGGCCAGGGCAAGCGAACCTATAACACGGAACGGGAGCGAGAAAAGGTCCAGTTTGCGTCCAGGGCGACTCAGAACGGGCATCAACAACACCGTCAGAAGCATAGTCGAAGCCAGCATCAACACAAAGGTCCCGAGGACAACGGCAGACTCCCAGGAGAGCAGGTCCAGTTTAGTCAGATCAAGGCTTATGTGGGTATATACGAATACCTTATACAGTTCGATATATGTAAAGCCGAAGATGCCGAGTATGACTATAACATCGGATATTGTGGCGACTGTCTTACCGGCCTTGGTTTTGATTCTCTCCCAGATATTCTCCCTACACAGATACAGGCAGAGCGAAATCATGAAGGTTATCAGGTTGATTACCAGGATAATTGATATCTGGCTTAACTCTCCTTCAGTAAGAGGATACCATTTCGCAAGGGCTACGGTAGAGAGCAGAAGCAGGCCAATCGCTACTAGCGAAGCGCGGACGCTCGGAGCGGCTTTCAACCTGATGACAATTCCTATGGCGAAAAGCAGGAACGCTATCCAGACAAGCTGGGAAGGCAATTTACTGCGCACGGGCAGCGACTCATAGACCACCTTGAAGACGGGCTGGCCGTTATAAGTGACTGCGGAGCCGTCCTGGGTGTGGAGGCTGCGGATGCTGTAGCCTTCATGGAGACGGAGCTTCTCATTTCCTTCCAGTTTCAAGCCCACCACTACTGTTACCAGTCCCCTGTCTATTCTCTTCACCAGATAGCTCTCCTGCTGGGCGAGCTTCATATAAGTATAGTAGGAATTGAGATCAAGGAACGGGGTCTGGACCGCTCCGCGGCGACGGTAGCGGGTCGAATATGAACGGCGGACTATGTCGTCGTTCCCTACCGGGAACTGATTTTTCCATGACTGAAGACGGTCGCTTACATAGCGGTATACCACCATATCGCCCGGCAGTTTCCCAAGCTCCATCCACTGATCCGGCGAGCCTTCAAGGGCCTTTTCGGCGAAAGAATCAAGGGTCTTGAGGCGGCGGTTCAGGACGGTCTCCACACGGTGTGCTGCGTGAGTGGTATCTCCCTTGGCCTTAGGGATAAAGAGCGATACGGCGAACAGCAGTGCTGACGCGCCTATGAAAATGGCCGATAAGATTTTGCGACTGACTTTCATTCGTGGTGGTACGACTCTCCCTTAAGGATAGTGAGAGCGCGATAGAGCTGTTCAACAAAAATCGTGCGCACCATCTGGTGCGAAAAGGTCATTTTCGAGAGGGAGACCATTCCGCCGGCGCGCTGGTATACTTCCTGGCTGAAGCCATAGGCCCCACCAATGACAAAGACGATATCGCGGCCAGCTGTCATCCGTTTCTGAAGCCAGTCGGCGAATTCTATGGAGCGGAACTCTTTTCCGCGCTCGTCGAGCAGTATCAGATCGTCGGAGTCTTTCAAAGATTTCAGGATCAGTTTCCCCTCAGCGGTTTTGATCTGATCCCTGCTCAAAGCCGAGACATTTTTCAGTTCGGGTATTTCGCGGATCTCAAAGGGTATATAGTGGCGAAGCCTGGAAGAATACACTTCCAGGCCTTCGGATACCCACTTGATGTCGGTCTTACCGACTGTAATAAGCGAAACTCGCAAATTAAACTCTCTGGCCGTAAGTACGGTCTGTAGTATTAACCGTAATCTTGTCTCCCTGGTTGATGAAGAGAGGAACCATAATCTTAGCTCCGGTCTCGAGGGTGACTTCCTTAAGGGCGGAGGTAGTAGCGGTATTTCCCTTTACTGCAGGCTCGGAATAGGTAACTTCGAGGGTTACGTAGGTAGGGAGTTCGCAGGTAAGGCAGCGTTCTTCGTCTCCGGTGACGAACATCATTTCGACGTGCTGGCCTTCCTTCATAAGGTCGGAGTTCTCAACTACTTCGTGGGGCAGAGTGATCTGCTCGTAGGTTTCTTCGTGCATGAAGTTGAAAGCCTCACCGTCGTCGTAGAGGAACTGGTAGGGACGGCGCTCAACCTCGATGGTTTCGATCTTAGCGCCTGCTGTGAAGGTATTCTCCAGGATACGGCCGTTCTCCAGGTTGCGGAGTTTGGTCTTCACGAAAGCGGGGCCCTTGCCGGGCTTTACGTGCTGGAACCATACGATCATACACGGTTTGTCGTTAAACTTGAGATAAAGTCCGTTTTTGAAATCAGCTGTTGTTGCCATATAAATATTGAATTGAATTAGCTAAATCGTACAAATATAAATAAAATCTGCAACTTTTTCCAATAGCCAGCGGGGAGTGCTGGTTGCGCCGCTGACGCCTACAGAATCGCCGGGGCGGAACCAGGCCGGATCGATTTCCGAGACGCCTCCAACCACATAGGTACGGGGGTTGACCGAGCGGCAGAGCTCGCTCAGGACGCGGCCGTTCGAACTGGCTTTGCCAGTGACGAACACTATCGCGTCGTGCGAGCGGGCAAATTCCGCGAGGGCGTCGTGGCGGGTTGCGACCTGGCGGCAGATGGTGCGGTGTATCCGCAGCCCAGGAAGGCCGCCGGAGAGCAACCCGCACACCTCTTCGTAACCCACCGGGCTCATCGTCGTCTGCGAGAAGACATCGGCATCGCCTGCCGGCCCGTCGGGGAGGGAGAGCAGTTCGCGGGCCTGGTCCGCATTTTCGACGACCCAGACGCGGCCGCGCGCGTTGCCGACCAGCCCGATCACCTCGGGATGGCCTTTCTTCCCATAAATGATGACGTCGCCCGGCGCGGCCGCGATCTTGCGCTGAATCCCAAGGACCACGGGGCAGGTGCAGTCGATAATCTCGAAGCCGAGACGGCGGAGGTTCGCGGAGGTAGAGGGGGCTTCGCCATGGGCACGGATGATCACCGTCCTGCCCTCGCCGCCCATCTGCTCCAATTCGGCCGCGCTGACGGGTTCGAGCCCAAGGGAGGACAGGCGCTCGAGTTCGGATTCGTTGTGGACCACGGGGCCGAGCGAATAGAGGGTCCGGCCAGGGTGCGAAGCGAGAAAGTCCTCGGCGCTGCTTATCGCGCGGATCACTCCGCCGCAAAAGCCGCCGCTCGAGTCAATCTCGACCTTCTTAATCATCGTAGATATTGAACTTTCCCTTGATAAGGCCCTTCACCCAGGCGACTTCCTCGCTTATAGTCATATTCGAGTTGTCGAGGATGAAAGCATCTTTCGCACGGCTTAGGGGCGAAGTCTCGCGATGTGAGTCGATATAATCGCGCTGACGGAGGTTTTCCTTAACCTCGTCGAGATTCGGGTTCTCGCCCTTCATCACCAGTTCGTCGTAGCGGCGCTGGGCACGGACATCCGGATCTGCGGTCATAAAGATCTTTATCTCGGCGTTCGGGAAGACGGTAGTTCCGATATCTCGTCCGTCCATTATGACGCGGCCGCCCTTCGCGAGTTCGTGGAGTTTAGCGTCCACGAAACGGCGGATATAGGGCACGGTCGCGATAGGGCTGACCTGGCTGGAGACTTCCATCGAGCGAATTTCCTTCTCGATACAGCGCTCGCCGATAAAGGTCCTGTTGTCTGTAGCGAACCAAAGGTCAAGCCCTTCGAGAGCGGCCTCGAGAGCGGGGCTGATCTCGTTTTCCTTATTGATAAAGCCCTCTTCCTGAGCGAAGAGAGTAACTCCACGGTAAAGGGCGCCAGAGTCCAGATAGAGGAAGCCGAGCTCCTTTGCCATAAGCTTTGCGAACGAGCTCTTTCCGGTACTGGAAAAGCCGTCGATTGCGATGATAATATCGGGAACTATCATATTGTTGTTATACGTACTCTTTTACATTATCAGGGGTAATCACGTCATCTCCAAGGATCAGCAGGCGCTCCACTACGTTTCGGAGCTCGCGGATGTTGCCTTTCCAGGAACGCTCCTGAAGGGCCTTCACTGCCTCCGGGCTGAAACTCTTTCGGGGCATAGCCGTCTCGGAGCAAATCTGCTCCACGAAATAATCCACGAGAAGAGGAATGTCTTCCTTACGCTCGTCCAGCGACGGGACTTTGATCACTATGACGCTGAGGCGGTGATAGAGGTCCTCGCGGAAATTGCCTTCCGCGATTTCTTTAGTAAGATCTTTATTGGTAGCGGCAATAACGCGTACGTCTACTTTGATATCTGCATCGCTGCCTACTCGGCTGAGCTTGTTTTCCTGAAGTACGCGGAGCACCTTAGCCTGGGCCGCCAGCGACATATCGCCGATTTCGTCGAGGAAAAGGGTACCGCCGTCTGCCTGTTCGAACTTTCCTTTGTGTTGCTTGATGGCGGAAGTGAACGAGCCTTTTTCGTGGCCGAAGAGCTCACTTTCGATAAGTTCGGAAGGGATAGCCGCGCAGTTTACCTCAATGTATGGCGCGGCGGCGCGGTCGCTCTGGGCGTGGAGGCTTCGGGCCACCAGCTCCTTTCCGGAGCCGTTGGGCCCTTCGATAAGCACCCTCGCAGGCGTCGCCGCTACCTTCGCGACTATGTCCCTGATATACTGCATAGGGGCGGACTCCCCTATCATACGGGCCGTTCCGAACACCTTCTTCTTCAGAACCTTGTTCTGAGTAGTAAGGGTAGCCTTATCTGTAGCGTTCTTTATAGTGATGAGGATTCTGTTAAGGTCTAGCGGCTTTTCGATGAAATCGAAGGCGCCTTTCTTTATACAGTCTACCGCCGTACCGATGTCGGCGTGGCCGGAGATCATAACTATCGCGCTGTCGACTTCTTCTTCGGCGAGTTTGGAAAGAACTTCAGTTCCGTCCATCACCGGCATCTTGATGTCGCAGAAGATGACATCGTAATGCGATGCGGTCGCTGCCTTAAGGCCTTCGGCTCCGTCTTCCGCGACTTCGACTTCGTAGCCTTCGTCGGAAAGGATCTCGCGCAGGGAATTGCGGATGGAGCGTTCGTCGTCTATGATAAGTATTTTCATTGCTTTTGGGCTGCGAGTTCTTTTTCGTGGTCTGCGGCGGCTCTTTCGACACTGACGGAGCGCTTCAGGACAAAGCCTGCGCCGAGATACTTCGTACGTACGTCTTCATCTGCCGCAAGGGCCTCCGGGGTACCCTGCTGGAGGATAGTTCCTTCGTAGAGCAGGTATGCGCGGTCTGTGATAGCGAGGGTCTCGCCTACGTTGTGGTCGGTGATGATGACGCCGATGTTCTTGTACTTAAGTTTGGCGATGATATACTGGATATCCTCTACTGCGATAGGGTCGACTCCGGCGAAAGGCTCATCGAGAAGGATGAACTTAGGATCAATCGCGAGCGCGCGGGCTATCTCGCAGCGGCGTCGTTCGCCTCCGGAGAGCTGGATACCGAGCGACTTGCGGACCTTCGAAAGGTTGAACTCGGTGATGAGTTCCTCAAGACGCTCTTCGCGGCGGGCTTTCGGCACTCCTTTCATCTCCATCACGGAGAGGATGTTTCCCTCCACCGTCATCTTCCTGAAGACGGAAGCGTCCTGAGGAAGATAACCCAGGCCCATCTGGGCCCTCTTGTACATAGGGAGTTTAGTGATCTCGGTTTCGTCCAGATAGACGTGGCCGTCGTTGGGGACGATCTGGCCGGTGATCATATAAAAGCTGGTAGTCTTTCCGGCTCCGTTTGGGCCGAGAAAACCAACTATCTCACCCTGGTTTACTTCCATCGAGACACCCTTCACGACAGTTCGGATGCCATACTTTTTAACCAGGTTTTCACAACGCAGTTTCATATTTTAGTTCGTGTCGAGTTCGAGGTCGATTATAAACTGTTTCGCTTCAGGATTTTCAGACATAAGGACCTTTGCTTTGTCCGCATCCATATAAACTACTTTTTCCTGAGCTTCCTGAGGGACAACTCCTACCTCAAGGCGGACTTTCGAAGTCCCGAGCAGATTGCGGAACTCTTTCTCCATCTGAGAAAGCATGTTGGCGCGTATCCAGTCTCTCTGATTCTCTGCCACCACCTTGAAGAGCACGACCTTCACGCCGTCTGACTCGGAGAGTTCGAGCTTCGCGTTCTGGATGGCGCTCGCAAGACGAGGTTTCGCGGCATACTTCTCAGCCAGGTCTTTCCACCTTGCGATGATCTGTTCGTCGTCAGGGATCGGATCTGCAGAACGGTCTTGCGTTTCGCTTGAAGCGGCATTCTCCGCCTCCGCAATTAATGAGCCAAGCGAGAGCGAAGCAGGAGTTTTTACAGGGCGTGGCCTGGGCTTCGGAGTCTCGGCAGGAGTTTCAACGGGTTTTTCTTCGACAGGTTTCGGAGTCTCTACCGATTTCGGAGTCTCTACCGGTTTCGGAGCCTCCACCTTTGCCGTGGGCTTAGCGTCGGCCGAAGGGGCGGCCTGAAGGAAGCAAAGGCGCATCAGGGCGTATTCGATGTGTAGCCGCTGATTTGCCGCGGCTTTGTAACCGGCTTCGCAGGAGGTAGTCACTCCGAGAGCGTCGTATATAAACTTTACCGAGCAGCGCTCCGCCTGTTCGCGGTAACGCTTCCTCAGGCTTTCCGGGAAATCGAGAAGACTCTCCAGCCCTCCCGTACGACTGACCAGCAGATCGCGGAGATGTCCGCCAAGAGAGGAGATGAAATACTGGGCGTTGAAACCCTTCGCAAGTATTTCGTCGAAGGTCAGCAGCGCGGTAGTATAATCCCCGGCAAGGGCGGCATCTACTATCTTAAAGCCATATTCATAGTCGAGAACGTTGAGATTTTTCAGGACATCCTCGTACTTTATATCGGTTCCGCAGAAGGCTACTGTCTGATCGAAGATAGTCAGGGCGTCTCTCATCGCGCCGTCTGCCTTTCGGGCTATGACGTGGAGGGCCTCATCTTCAACATTGACTCCTTCTTTTCCTGCCACCATCCGCAAGTTCGCGACTATGTCCGGTACGCTGATGCGGTTGAAATCATAAGTCTGGCAGCGGGAAAGGATTGTCGGAAGAATCTTATGTTTTTCCGTCGTACACAGTATGAAAATCGCATGTGCTGGCGGCTCCTCAAGGGTCTTGAGGAAGGCATTGAAGGCCGACTGCGAGAGCATATGGACCTCATCGATGATATAGACGCTGTATTTTCCGACCTGGGGCGGGATCTGGACCTGGTCCATCAGGGCCTTGATGTCGTCTACTCCGTTGTTGGAGGCGGCATCGAGCTCGCGGATACAATAGGACCGACCTTCGGCAAACGACAGGCAGGACTCACACTCTCCGCAGGGTTCCATCTCCGCGGAAGGGTTGGAGCAGTTGATCGCTTTTGCGAAGATTCTCGCGGTCGAGGTCTTTCCGACTCCGCGGGGACCGCAGAAGAGATAGGCATGGGCCAATTGACCCCTGATGATGGAGTTCTTCAGGGTCCTGGCGATATTGTCCTGACCGACGAGCGTCCCGAAGGAGTCCGGACGGTACTTTCTGGCTGATACGATATAATCTGACATAGCTTACAAATTTAATCATTTTTGGCTAACTTTGC
>ONOI01000026.1 GCA_900319375.1 uncultured Bacteroidales bacterium
CGCGGGAAATGCGGCCGCGCTCCTCTTCTGCCTGATTCAGGGTACGACCCATCTTATCAAACTCAACCCGGCCAACTACTTCGTAGCCTACGTACCGGTAAGCGTCAATGTCCCGCTGGTCTTAGCGACCGACATTCTAGCGTGGGTTGTGATTATGCTGCTACTCCTTATCCCTTCGCGCCAGATCTCCCGTATCGATCCGGCGAAGTCTGTAAAGGGCGAAACGCTATAGTATCGCGGCGGGTAGTGCTCCCGGCGCGATACTATTTCCTAGCGGCTTTACGCTTTTCGATTATTTTAATGTTGGTTTTGGCGACTTCGTCGTCGGGATTGAGCTTCAAGGCTTTTTTGTAGAATTTCATCGCCTTTTTGGGGTTGTCCTTGGCTACAAGCCAGTAGGAGCCGATGTTGTCGATGTAGTTGGAGTTCTTCGGGTATAGTTTAGAGAGTTTAGTTGAGAGGTTAAAGAAGGAGTCGTAGGCCTGGGGAGTTGCGATATTCCAGAGACTGACGCAGTAGGTCGACATAAGTTCGGAGAAATCGCTTTCGCCTACAGGCTGGCCGTAGACGACCCAAGCCGGGTGTGATGTCTTTTCCTGTTCTACAAGATTATCCAATTCAGCGACAGCCATATCCGGAGACTCCTTCTCGTAGGCGAGAAGACAGGTGATTTTATCTGCGCGATAGACAAGATCGAACGGGTACAGCTCGATAGCCTTTTCCAGCCAGCTTATTGCCTGACCGAAAAGCTCGTCGTCGTAGAAGTTCTCCTCGAAATAGTTCACTTTCTTTCCGGTAGAATCCGGAATGGCGATAATGGGTTTATTGCCGAGAAACTTTGACTGGTCTTTGGGGACTACCTGAGTAGAGAGGCCCTTCCAGAGGTAGTAATTGCAGCGGGCCTCGAGCAGACGGCCGTCTTCAGGGAAAGCGGCCTCCCACTTATCAAGATAAGTTTCGATTCCTACGCCGGCATATCCCAGACGGCTTATGAGGCGATTGTATTTTTCGTTGAATTCTTCAGCGGTAGTCTGGGCGAAAGCAGAAAAAGCCGCCGCCAGAGCAGCTATTATAATAATGTATCTTTTCATACGCTAAAATCTGGCCGATGCGTCTACCATCCCGTCCACCATCTTGTCCAGTGCTTCCTGAATCTTGTTTCCCAGCATCATCTTAAGTATTCCGTTGAGCTCCGCGTCTACCTCTACCCAGAAATCGGTCTTCGCCGCTCCGCCGTCGTCGAAATGGAAGGTAATGCTGAAATGGAAGGGAGCGTCGCGATCCTCGGCGACTATCTTTGTATAAGGTACGCGCTCTACTATCTTTGCACTGAAACTCATACCCTGAGCGGTGGCGGTAAGGGTATCGAAATCAGCCTCAAGAGAAACCTGCTGATCCTGCGGCACCATCCTGGTGAAGTTTCTCATATCCGTAAAGGCCATAAAAAGTTCGGCCTGAGGGCGGCCGACTATTCCGTGTTTGCTTGTATATTGCGCTGCCATTAATTTTCGTATATTTGTTTTGCAAATATAGCAAAATGCATAAAATCTACTTCGAGAAGCGCTGCATCATCATCTGCCCTCCGAGCGACGATTCGCTCTCGGACCCAAACGCAGTTGTATTCCACCCGGGAATCAGAATCGATATCGGGACCCTGGTCCATATGTTCGAGCAGACAGACTCCCTCTCCCGAATCTACATCCCTACGGAAGATACGGATGCAGCTTATGCGGCTCTTTGCGCCCAGTTTAAGAATGTAGACGCCGCCGGCGGACTGGTCGTAAACCGCCGCGACGATTTCCTTCTTATAAACAGAAACGGCCTGTGGGACCTACCTAAAGGCCATCGCGAAGAGGGTGAGGATATCGAAGTAACTGCTATACGCGAAGTTCAGGAAGAGACCGGCGTAGACGAACTCGAGCTTCGCGATCTTATCTGTATTACAGACCATTGCTATATAAGGAACGGCATCTGGCATCTCAAACATACCTGGTGGTACAATATGCTCTACACTAAACCGGTAGAGCTTATCCCCCAGCGCGAGGAAGACATATCGAAGGCGGTCTGGGTAGCTAAATCCAGCCTCCCTCCCTTCCTTAAAAACACCTATCCTTCGATACTCGAAGTCTTCCGTGAAGCTAAAGTGTGATGGAGGAGCTCAGCACTGCGATAAGACTCAACCCGGCTAAGGGTTGCGCCGGCCCGGAGGGGACTCCGGTCCCATGGAGCCCGCATGGGCGTATCCTCCCGAGCCGCCCGATCTTCACCTTGGACCCGCTGCTCCATGCAGGCTGCTACTATGTCCAGGACTCCTCCGCCATGTACGTAGGCCATGTGTTCCGCAAGGCCCTCGCGGCCCTGAAGGCGCCAGGTCTGCGAGTGCTCGATCTTTGCGCCGCCCCGGGCGGGAAGACTACAGACCTGGCGGCCTCCCTCCGCGAGGCTCTTGGAGACGAGTTCCTACTGGTCTCGAACGAGGTGATGCGTGACCGTGCCCGGATCCTGAGCGATAACGTTGCGATATGGGGCGATCCGAATGTAATGGTGACCTCCGTGGACCCAGCTGCGTTTGCCCAGTTCGCTGGCGCGTTCGATATTATAGTCGCCGATGTCCCATGTTCGGGCGAGGGAATGTTCCGCAAGGACCCCCGCGCGGTCCAGGAGTGGAGCGAGCAGAACGTCCAGCTTTGCGCCGCCCGCCAGAAGAGGATTCTGGCCGACGTCTGGCCCGCGCTGCGCCCCGGAGGCGTGCTCGTCTACTCGACCTGTACCTACGAAGATGCGGAGAACGACGATAACCTTGAGTGGGTCGCGGGCGAACTCGGAGGCGAGATTATCCCGCCCATGGACGAGTTCCCTGACCATGGCGTCCGGCTTACCCGCCGGGGGAACCTGCTGCGGGCGGGCGAAGTGCCCGGCGAGGGGCAGTGGGTCGGCGCTCTCGTAAAAACCCCCGACGCCGGGCCCCGGCCCGCCCGCAAGCCCGACTTCAGCCGCCTGCGTCCCCTTCGTTTCGGCATTCCCGCCGGGACCGAGAAGGGCGGTAAACTCATTCCCGATCCGGACTATGCGCTGAGTCTTGGCTATCGCGGCGAGTACCCTCAGATTGAACTCAGCCGCTCCCAGGCCCTCGAATACCTCCACCACGACCCTCTCCGTTTCCCGGACGCTCCTCGCGGTTTTTGCGCCGTCACCTTCGAGGGCCATCCTCTCGGCTTCGTCAACAACCTCGGAACCCGCTGCAACACCCTTCATCCTCTGTCCCGCCGCATCCTTATGAATATAAAATAGGAGGGGTGTGAAACTTTTTCGGAAAATCGGCCGTATATAGTATACTTTAGTCTATATACGCGAGATATGAAACTTTCTCAATTCAACTTTGAACTCCCTCAGGAGAAGATCGCAAAAGAACCCACCCGCTGGAGAGACGAATGCCGTCTCCTCGTACTTCATAAAGACACCGGCGAGATAGAACATAGGCAGTTCAAGAACATCATCGACTATTTCGGAAAAGGAGACAACTTCGTCCTCAACGACACAAAAGTCATCCCCGCGAAACTTTTCGGCAAAAAGGAAAAGACAGAGGCGGACATCGTGGTGTTCCTTCTTCGTGAGCTTTCAAAGGAGCAGAGGCTCTGGGACGTTATCGTAGAGCCCGCCCGCAAGATCCGTATCGGCAATAAACTCTACTTCGGAGAAGACGACAGTATGGTAGCTGAGGTAATCGACAATACTACCTCCCGCGGCCGTACCCTCCGTTTCCTCTACGACGGACCCTACGACGAGTTCAAGCAGGCCCTTTACGCCCTGGGCCATACCCCGGTTCCCGAGTGGGTCAAGGAAGAGACAGACGAAAGCGACGTAGAGAACTATCAGACTATCTTCGCCGCCAACGAAGGTGCAGTCAGCGCTCCCGCAGCCGGACTCCACTTCAGCCGTGAGCTCTTCAACCGTATGATCCTCAAGGACATAGAGAAGACCTTCATCACAGTCCATATGGGTATGGGCTACTTCCGCTCGGTCGATGTCGAAGATCTTTCGAAACACAAGATGGACGGCGAAAGGATGATAATCAGCAAGGAAGCGGCAGACAAGATCAACGCAACTAAGCGCGCAGGCCACAAAGTAGTCGCCTGCGGCGTTACCGTCATCCGCGCCCTTGAGACCTACGTCACTACTAATAAAGAGATCAAGGAGAACGATATCTGGACAAACAAGTTTATCTTCCCTCCTTACGAGTTCTCGATTCCGGACGCTATCGTAAGCAACTTCCACCTCCCTCAAAGTACTATGCTTATGACTGTAGCGGCCTTCGGAGGATTCACAAAAGTAATGAACGCCTACAGGGTCGCGCTCGAAGAAGGCTACAGATTCGGACCCTACGGAGACGCGATGCTGATAATCTAACAGACAAACCAACTAAACTTATGAAATATGGAAACTTCAAAACTTACAAAGGTGGGCGCTTGTACGCTCAACCGAGCCTTCGGATATAATCCGCAGGTCTCTGCCAGACTTATCGAAGAAACCGGCTCAATCGAAGCCATCTTCCGCCTGAGCGAACGCAAAAGGGACGATTTACTCGGTCCCTTTTCGCGTTTCCATGGCTCTCTATCTGATGCCGAGTTCTTACGCAGCGAAGCTGAGCTGGCGGCGATTCAGGCTCAGGGCGTCGGTTTCGTGGCCCTGGGCGAAAAGGAATACCCGTCAGCGCTGGCCCAGTGTCCGGATGCGCCTGCGGGGCTGTATGTGCGCAGCGTCACCCCGCTCGAAGAGCTGTTTGTCCAGGGGCCGTTCATCTCGATAGTGGGGACGCGCGACGTCTCGTTCTACGGCCAGGAATGGACCCGAAAAATTGTTTTCACGCTCGCCCATGCCCAGCTTAAGCCCGTGATAGTCAGCGGCCTGGCGTATGGGGTCGACATTATGGCCCATCGCGCCGCGCTCGAGGCCGGGCTCCGGACTATCGCCGTCATCCCCACCGGTCCCGACGAAATCTACCCCTCGGGCAACCGCCGCTACGCCGAGCAGATAGCCCGGACTCCCGGCTGCGCCCTCGTGACCGATTTCCCTCCCGGAACCGGCGCCCAGGCGGCGACCTTCCTTCGCCGCAACCGCATCATCGCCGGGCTTTCCAGCGCCACTGTCGTCGTGGAATCGAAAAAGAAGGGCGGCAGCCTCATCACGGCCCACACCGCTTTCAGCTACGGCCGTGATGTCTGGGCGCTGCCCGGCAGGATCGATGACATCCGCTCGGCGGGCTGCAACGCGCTGCTGCGCGAAAAGGTCGCCGAACCCATCGCTGATGTCGAAGCCCTGCCGGACGCCCTCGGCCTGGGAACCTTCAACAGACGGCGTAAGGCAGAGCTTGAGGAGGAAGTCCGCGACCGCTTCTCCGGTCAGGTCTCTGGGGATACCCTCGAAAAGCTCTGCTCAATCGCCGTCTGCATTAAGCTCAACCGCGGTATCTGTATCGAGGATGTCGCCTCAAAGCTCAGCCTTCCCTACCTCGAGACCACCACCCTTGTCGGCACCCTCGAAACCGAAGGCTTCATCATCACCGACCTCCTCCAGCGCTGCTCCGTCCTGATCCGCAACTACTGATCCCGATCCCCGCGGCTTTATCTTTCTCCTCTCGACGAGCATCAATTCCACCAGCGAGTCTGGCCTCATTTCTTATCGACCAGTTCCCTTCGCGTGGCTACCGCCCGTGTGTTGAAGGGTGATAGCCACGTTTTGGGCCTTTTTTGCTCCCATCACCCCTTTCGCAGGGGGTGATAGCCACGCTGAGTGACCATTTCCGCCTTCGGCCGGAGACTCCCTCGCGCGGGACTCGTCAACTATTCATACGGGGGAAGCGTCCTTCCCCCTAGCCCCCTGCGGCCTTTCCGCCTTTCCAACTTTGCTTGCGCAAAGTCACGGCCCGGCCGGTCGGCTGATGCCGACATCGTAGCTCCGCTCCTCTAAGCCCCCCCTCATCAGTCCTCATCGCATAACTCGCTATCAACGGACACCTCCCCGCTCCCCGTGGCCGCGGGTGGCCACGCCCGCTCGAGGGAGTCCCCGCTCCTCCGGCTCTAACTCCTTCTACTACCGGTCGAATATATATTCGTTAGCCCCCGGCAGGGTTAGTGTCGCGAGGGGTAGCGCCTCATTGTTTGCTCTTCCGACGAGCCCGCGCGGGCTTAAAAATTGGGGGACGATTTTTTCGAAGGGTTGAGAGAGGTTGCGCGCACTAGTGCGGGCTACCTCGGGAAAGATCTTCGACAAAATCGTACCAACCTTTTAACCCTTCGCGCTTCCCCTCCCGCCCCGGCGCAGCCCTGGTATGCCCTCCGCACTCATTTTCGCCAAGATGAAGCCAGGCAATATGCCTTACAGCATATTCTGATAGGGGTATGCTGGCTTCATACGACGAAATCGGCCTGTGAAGCCAGACTGGAGGCCTCAGAGGCCGTTCTGGCAGGGGTGGTCTGGCTTCGCTTCATCCTGCGGAAATCCCACAAATCTCCATTTCCGCGAAGTAGCGCCACAATAATTCGCTGCAAAATGCCCTACAAGCACTTCTGGGCTGGGGTGGGTGTGGCGCTGGGGCCTTTCAAAGGGTGTAGCGCCACAAATAAAACGAAGAATGTGCCCCACAAGCCACTCTGGAGGGGGTACCACGTGGCACTAACTGACGGAAACACCAATCCCGAATGGGAAACAGGCCATTCCGCGCCAAAAAACCGGAAAACGGCGCCGGAAGGGGGGGGGAGGGGGGGAAAAAAAATCAGGCGATCCGCGCCGAAAACGGCAAAATCGGCGCCGACTTGTTCGCGGAGCCCCTCCCCTTTGCTGTTTCGCCAAGATGAAGCCTACTCTCAAACGCTGGCAAAGTCCACAGATTTTTACTAAATTTGTATTGATGGAATTTATCGATACACATTGCCACCCAAGCGACGAAGCCTACGAGGGTGAGAGGGAGCAGATGATCAGCCGCGCGATAGAGGCGGGAGTGACCCGTATGCTCCATGCCGATGTAGACAGCCACGACCGGCCGAGGATGCTCAGGCTCTGCGAGCAATACCCCGGAGTAGTATTCCCCATGCTCGGTCTGTATCCTGGTTCGGTCGGCGAAAACTGGAAGGAGGAGCTGGACATGGTCTTCGAAGAGGCGAAGAATCCGGAGAGGTTCGTTGCGATAGGCGAAATCGGCCTGGACTATCATTTCTCTACCGAGTTCAAGGAGCAGCAGAAAGAGGCGCTAAGAGCCCAGCTGGAGCTGGCTGCGCGCCTCAGCCTGCCGGTAAACATCCATCTTCGTGATGCAACAGACGACTTTTTCGCAGTCCTGGACAGCTGCCGCGGCCTTGGCCTGAGGGGAAATCTCCATGCCTTCGGCGGGAGCTCGGAGACTGCGGCGAGAATCCGCAAATACGGCGACTGGAGTGTTGGGATCGGAGGCGTTCTGACTTTCAAGAAGGCCGGTATCGCGGAAGCGGTAAAAAGTATCCCTTTGGAGATGATACTTCTGGAAACAGACGCGCCGTATCTGACTCCTACTCCGTATCGCGGAACCCGCAATGAAAGTTCTTACATTCCGCTTATTGCCGCCAAACTCGCTGAAATCAAACAGTTAAGCCTGGAGCAGGTCGCAGAAGCTACAACAGAGAACGCTTTGAATCTATTCAAACTGCACCAACATTGAATTATTTTTACTATATTGCATCGAATTTGCTAAACGCGCAGAAACGAACATAAACGAACAAAATCAATAACAACAATTAAAAACTACAATCAAAAACTGTTATGAAAAAGATTTCCATGTTTTTGGCAGCAGCGGCCATCCTGGTCTTCTCCGCCAACATCGCATCGGCACAGGAAACTGAGCAGCCGGCAGCCGAGGGTACCGAAGTGGTAGCCGCAGCAGCCGACGACGCTGAGGTCGATCCTTTCAACGTCAAGAGCGAAGTTCCCCTTCACCAGGCACTCAAGACCAAATTCATCGAGGGTGGCGCAGGCTTCATGTCTCTCATCATCATCTGCTTGATCCTCGGTATGGCTCTCTCGATCGAGCGTATCCTTTATCTCTCGTTCTCGAGGACAAACGCCAAGGCTCTTGTCGCTAAAGTTGAGAAGGCTCTCGCAGAAGGCGGAATTGAAGCAGCCAAGGAAGTATGCCGCAACACCCGCGGTCCTGTAGCCAAGATCTTCTACGACGGACTCGACCGTTACAACCAGGGTATCGATGTTGTTGAGAAGAACGTGGTTTCTTCCGGTTCCATCCAGATGAGCATGCTCGAGAACGGCCTTTCCTGGATTTCCCTCTTCATCGCCCTCGCACCGTCCCTCGGATTCCTCGGAACCGTTATCGGTATGATCCAGGCATTCGACGCTATCCAGGCTGCTGGTGACATCTCCCCTAACGTTGTCGCAGGCGGTATGAAGGTCGCCCTTATCACTACGGTCGCAGGTCTTATCGTCGCTATGATCCTCCAGGTGTTCTACAACTACATCCTCGCAAAGATCGACTCCATCACCATCGATATGGAAGAGGCTTCCATCGACCTCGTCGACGTTCTCACTGCATACAAGGCAAAATAAGGAGTATCAGCAATGAAATCGAACTACAGTAAAATCATCAAGTGGATACTGGTCGTACTTCTCGTACTCAGTATCGCAGTGCTCGTGTGGGGCTGGATCTACGGCTTCACCACGAACGACGGGCTTGCTGTAGACGTGCTCTTCTACTGGTCTTATGCTATGCTTGCCATCGCTCTCATCAGCATCATCTGCATCGGCGGAGCAATCGGCATCAAGAACGACAAGAAATTCCTCTGGAAGGTCCTTGCCGTGCTTGGAGGCACAGCAGCAGTAGTTGTCGCAGTATACTTCATCTCCCCGGGCGCTCCCGCGGTAGGTATGCTCGAACAGCCGTCGGCTCAGACTCTCAAACTCACAGATACTATTCTGAATCTTACATACCTTGTGGGTGGACTCACTATCCTCTCGATCATCGTCGGCGAGATTGTGGTCAGCATCCGCAACAAGCAACAGGCTAAGTAGTCAAGACTATGTCCAAGAAATCAACACCGGGTTTAAATACCAGTTCGACAGCTGATATCGCATTCCTTCTGCTCTGCTACTTCCTCATGACCACAACCATGGGAAGCCAGACAGGTCTTGCGCGCCGTCTTCCCCCTATCCCCGACTCCAAGCAGCAGGTAGAGGACCAGAAGATCAACCGCCGCAACATCATCGTGGTGCGTATCAACTCAGCCGACAGGGTACTTGCCGGTAGTGAGCCTATTGAAATCGCCTACTTGAAGGAGAAAGTCAAAGAGTTCCTTGACAACCCCAACAACGATCCCAACCTTCCCGAAAAGGAAATCAAGGAGATCGAGGGCTTCAAGGCCGTTCCTGTATCGAAGGGCGTCATCTCTCTGCAGAACGACCGCGGTACCAGCTATGCGACTTACATCGCCGTGCAGAACGAGCTTGTGAAGGCAGTCAACGAACTCCGTGACGAGTTCTCGATGGCCAATTTCGGAAAGAAATACTCCCGCCTCTCCGAGGAGGAGCAGGGATGGGTCAAGAAGGCCGTTCCCCAGAACATTTCCGAGGCTGAGCCTAAGGACGTAAACGCATCAACAAGATAAAAGGAGGACATCACTATGTCAATGTTTCGTAAGAGCAACAAGAAAGAAGTTCCCGCAATGTCTTCGGGATCTATGTCCGATATCGTGTTTATGCTCCTGTTCTTCTTTATGGTGACCACGCAGATGCGTGAGACCGAGAACAAGGTTCAGGTCAAGCTTCCCGAGGCCTCCGAAGTCACGAAACTGGAACGTAAAGACCTTTCGTCTTACATCAACATCGGAACCCCTATCCGCTCCCTTCAGGCGCAGTACGGTACCGATGCACGTATCCAGCTCAACGACTCCTTCAAGACCAAGGAAGACATCCGCGACTTCGTCGCTTCGGAGCGTGAGGCCATGAACGAGGGCGACCGTCCCCTCATGACCGTCTGCATCCGTGCCGACCAGGATGTCCGAATGGGTATCATTACCGACGTGAAGCAGGAGCTGCGCCGCTGCTCCGCGCTTAAGATCATGTATTCCGCAAGGAAACCTGCTGAGTAAGCTCAGCATACCTCATATGAGCAGCCCTCGGATGGGGGCTGCTCTTTTATAAAAAAAGAATAAATGGGAAAGGAAATACTTCGAAGCAAAGTTAAAGACCTTCTGGCGATGCCTGCAGGACAGGAAGTTCTCGCCAAAGGTTGGGTTAGGACAAAAAGAGGAAACAAAGAGATTGCGTTCATCGCTCTGAACGACGGCTCTACTATCAAGAACATCCAGATCGTAGTCGACAAGACTCCCGAGACTGAACCCGTTCTTGCAAGGATCAGTACCGGCGCCTGTATAGGCGTTACCGGAACCCTGGTCGAGTCTATCGGAAGCGGTCAGGCCGTAGAAATAAAGGCCTCCGGAATCGAAATCTACGGCGAATGCGATCCAGTACGCTATCCCCTTCAGAAAAAGGATACGTCCTTTGAGTACCTAAGGACAGTAGCTCATCTCCGTCCCCGTACGAATACCTTCGGAGCCGTATACCGCCTCCGCAGCCAGATGGCCTACGCTATTCATCAGTATTTCCACGACAAGGGGTTCGTCTACCTCAACACCCCGCTCATCACCGAATCCGACGCCGAGGGCGCAGGCCAGATGTTCCAGGTCACTACCCTCGACCTTGGCAACGTCCCCAAGAACAAAAAGGGCCAGCCCGACTACAAGCAGGACTTCTTCGGCAAGATGACCAGCCTCACCGTGAGCGGCCAGCTCGAAGGTGAGCTCGGAGCCACCGCCGTAGGCGAAATCTACACCTTCGGCCCCACCTTCCGCGCTGAGAACTCCAACACCCCGCGCCACCTCGCGGAGTTCTGGATGATCGAGCCGGAGATGGCATTCTACGACATCAAGGACAACATGGACCTCGCTGAGGACTTCATCAAGAGCCTCGTAAAGTACGCTCTTGACAATTGCCGCGACGACATCCAGTTCCTTAACGACCGCTACGACAACACCCTTCTGGAGCGCCTCGAAGGCGTAATCGGCACGGAGTTCGTCCGCCTGCCCTACACCGAAGGCATCGAGATCCTCAAGGCCGCAGTCGCAGCCGGCCACAAATTCGAGTACCCCGTCGACTGGGGCACCGACCTCCAGAGCGAGCACGAACGCTACCTCGTGGAGGAGCACTTCAAGAGGCCAGTCATCCTCACGGACTACCCCAAGGACATCAAGGCCTTCTACATGAAGCAGAACGACGACGGCAAGACGGTCCGCGCTATGGACGTCCTCTTCCCGAAGATCGGCGAGATCATCGGCGGATCCGAGCGCGAAGCCGACCTCGCCAAGCTCGAGCACCGCATCGACGAGCTCCACATGAAGCGCGACAACCTCGAGTGGTACCTCGACACCCGCCGCTTCGGCACCTGCCCCCACAGCGGCTTCGGTCTCGGCTTCGAGCGCCTGCTCCTCTTCATCACGGGCATGCAGAACATCCGTGACGTCATCCCCTTCCCTAGAACTCCTAAGAACGCGGAGTTCTAACGGAGTTTTACGATCACGGAGTTTTACGATCACCCCTCCTCTTATCCTCCCCTGATCGTAGGGGAGGAAGAAATAATGAAGAACGCGGAGTTCTAAAGAACGCAGAATTTTAAGGCCATATGTTAGTCATCGGTATCGCCGGAGGATCCGGCAGTGGAAAGACCACAGTAGTCAGAGCTATTACAGAGACCCTTAAGGGAGAGAGTGTAGTTACTATTCCCCTCGATTCGTACTACAAAGACTCCAGCGACCTTACGGACGAAGAAAAACGCAACCACAACTTCGACCACCCGGACGCTATCGACTGGGAGCTAATCTGCCAACAGCTCTCCGAGCTCAAGGCCGGCAAGAGCATCGAGCAGCCTATCTACTCCTACATCTCCTGCAGCCGTTCGAAGACAGAAACTGTCCATGTCGACCCGGCCGATGTCATCATCATCGAGGGTATCCTCGTCTTCACCTGCCCCGAACTCCGCGACCAGATGGACATCAAGATCTTCGTGGACGCTGACGATGACGACCGCCTGATGCGCGTGATGACCCGCGACATAGTCGAGCGCGGCAAGGACGTCCGCTGGGTAATCGAGCGTTACTCGAAGACCGTCAAGCCGATGTACCTCCAGTTCATCGAGCCCAGCAAGCGCTACGCCGATATAATCATCCCTCAGGGAGGCCACAACAAAGTCGCTATCGACGTTATCAACAACACCATCCGCAAGGAGCTTAAACAACAAAAATAGCCGCCCCCTATGCGCGACAACCTAATAGGAATCCTGGTCACCGTGAGCGTACACCTCGCGGTGATTCTCGTTTTGCTCCTAACGGTTGTCCGCCCGGAGATCGACCGCCGGCGCCAGAACATCATGCTCGACTTCAGCCGCCAGGACCCGATCGAAAAGCTCGAGAAAGAGCTCGCCCGCCAGAAAGCGGCCAATGACCGTGTCGAGCGGATGCTTCGCGAGGCCGGCGTCCGTACCGAGACCCCGCGAAACGTAGCTGTAGACCGAAGCAAGCTTAAAGACGACCGTGGGACCGATGCCGAAAAGCTCTACGAAGACGCCCGCAGGATCGAGCGCCAGGCCCGCGAGAACATCAACCGCAAGCAGGAGGATTTCGCGGCCATTTCCCAGCCTAAACCCAAGCCCCATAAGCCCGAGAAAGAGGAACCGGCCTACCAGGGCCCGTCTGTCCTCTCCTATTCGCTGGGCGAGCGCAAGGGCAGCTACCTCCCCATCCCGGCCTACAAATGTATAGGCGCGGGCGAGGTCACGGTCATCATTACGGTCAACGCCGAGGGCGATGTCGTGGATGCGAAAGTCCAGGACGAAGTCTCCTCTGCAGACAGCTGCCTTCGCGATTATGCGCTGGGCGCGGCAAAAAGAAGCCGGTTCTCGCGAAGCAAGACCGGCAATCCTAAAGAAATCGGTAATATAGTCTACAGTTTTATCGCTCAGTAGCGGCGGCGAACACGTCGTCTATCTGGAGATAAAGATGATAGAAGGCATTGTCGCCGAGCTTAGAGTAGCGGCCGACAAGAGCCTTTATCTGAGTCATCATATAGCTTTCAGACTCTTCCCACTCCCCTGCTTTCGGGACAAGTCCGTCTTTCTGCTTTGCGTAAGCGAGGAACTGGCGGTCAAGTCCTGCGCGGTCTAGATAGCGCAGCAGCTGGGAGTAGTCGCTTATAGAAAGCAACTCGTCTTTATGCTGATCGAAATAGGCCGAAGAAAAACGCATAGTAGTAGCCTTTCGATTACACTTCATGTAGAAATCGCTCGCGCGGGTAGTGTCGATCGGGACGAAGACATCCGGGATGATACCGCCCTTCGAGACATTCATGCTGTCTGCATCCACCATCTCACCTTCGCCGTATCGCTTGTAGACCTCGTAGGCATAGTCGTCGGTATAGGGCTTCTGGATGCAACGGCCGGACGGGGTGTAGAAACGGGCAACCGTGAGGCGGATTCCGCTGCCGTCCGTGAAAAAGACCGGTTCCTGGACGAGGCCCTTGCCGAACGAACGGCGGCCGTAGATAGTTCCCCGGCGGTTGTCCTGCACCGCGCCCGCGAAGATCTCGCTGGACGAGGCGGTCCCCTCGTTTATCAGGACCTTCAGCGCGATATCCTTTAGCGCCCCGCGGCCGTCCGCGAGATAATCTTCGCGCTTGCGGTGTAGGCCCTCTAGATAGACTATGGTATCGCCCTTTTCGAGGAAGGCGTCGCTGAGCAGCAGCGCCTGATCGAGGTAGCCGCCCGAGTTGTCGCGAAGATCGAATATGAGCTCGCGCATGCCCTGCTTCTGAAGGGCCTCGGCGGCCTCGCTGAATTCCTTATAGGTAGTGCGGGCGAACTTCGAAAGGCGGATGTAGCCCGTTGTGTCGCCGACCATGAACGAGGCGTCGACGCTGTGGGTAGGGATCTTGCCGCGGGTAATATCGAACGGGATAACCTCCGCGCCGCGCTTGACCGTAATCGTGACCTTGGTCCCGGCTACTCCCCTCATCCTTCGGACCATGCTGTCCTGAGGATAGCGGCAGCCCGCGATCGCGACCGAATCTACCTTAAGCAGGCGGTCTCCCGGCATCAGGCCGACCTTTTCCGAAGGGCCTCCCGGGATAACCTCGATCACCACGGCGGTGTCATTGGGGACGTTGAACTGGATTCCGATGCCGTCGAAGCCGCCGGCAAGGTTGGTTTCCGACTCCTCGAGCTCCTGCGGGGGCAGGTAGACCGAATGGGGGTCGAGCTGGGAGAGGGCTGCTACTATCGCCGCATCCGTCACCTTTTTCCTGTCTACTGGTTCAACATAGTTCTCGTCGACTTTCTGGAGGATGAGATTGAGCTTGCGCCAGTCCTGATACTCGGCTTTAAGGCGGGCCTTCTGGCCGATCACTTTCTGAACGGTCAGAACACCCATCGCGCCGACCAGAATGCCGACCAGGGCTACTGCTATCGCAGACCAGGAGCTATTTTTCATTCTTGTCGATGTCGATCTGCTCGCATTCGATATTGGCGCTCTTCAGCAGATCAATGCCGTCTGTAATGCGGTAGAGATCCTTGTAGACTACGCGCCTGATTCCTGCCTGGATGATAAGCTTGGCACACTCCATACAGGGTGATGCTGTAACATAAAGGGTTGCGCCTTCGGAGCTGTTGCCCGACTTCGCGACCTTGGTGATGGCATTCGCTTCGGCGTGGAGGACGTAGGGTTTAGTGACGTCGTTTTCGTCTTCACACTGGTTCTCAAAGCCCGAAGGGGTTCCGTTGTAACCGTCGGAGATAATCATACGGTCCTTGACGAGCAGGGCTCCGACCTGACGCCTTTTGCAATAGGAATTTTTGGCCCATACCTCGGCCATCTCCAGATACCTTTCGTCGAATTTATTCATGTTTCAGATATAGATAACGTTTGATGCTGCGCTTGGGAGTACGGATGAAGTCTTCTTTGAGGATTTCAATCTTACGGATCTGAGCATAATTCGGCAGAAGAGGATTGATCTCGGGAAGGCTGCTGAGAATCTTTCCTTCGAGTTCTTCTTCCTCGATTCCGTCCAGGGCCGCAGAGGCGTAGTCGGGATGGATGATGGCGGTAAGGCCACCCTTTTCCTCAACTACCAGCGATTCAACTACATACTGGACGTTGTTGATTACCGCTTCGAGCTCTTCCGGATAGATGTTCTGACCGTTGGCGGAGAGAATCATACACTTGAGGCGACCCTTAAGATAGAGGTAGCCTTTCTTGATGATGCCCATATCGCCCGTCTTGAACCATCCGTCTTCGGTAAAGGCTGCGGCTGTAGCTTCTTCGTTTCTGTAGTAGCCCAGGAAGACATTGGGGCCCTTGACCTGGACTTCGCCCGGGATATGCTCGGGATCCTTGGAATCGATCCTTATCTTGCATCCCGCGACCGCCTTGCCCGACGAACCGACCTTGGAACGGTTCCAGTGGGCATAGGTGATGATAGGGGCACATTCGGTCATTCCGTAGCCGGCCGTAAAGGGGAAGCGCATCTTGTGGAAGAACTTCTCTACCTCCGGGTTCACGGGCGCGCCGCCGAGGATGATTTCCTCGAACGTGCCGCCGAAAGCGGCGACCACCTTCTTACGCACCGCCCTGCGAAGGATCCCTCCGATAAACGGTGCCCCGACGAAGAAGCGGAAACGCCTCATCATGGGCTTGATCTGGTTTTTGTAGACCTTTTCGATGATGAGCGGGACGCTGATGATAACCGCGGGGTGGATCTCCTGGAAAGCGGTCATGATGACCTTCGGGCTCGGGGTCTTCGAGAGGAAGTGGGTATGGGCTCCGATACACATCTCGAAGAGGAATTCGAACATAAGGCCGTACATGTGGGCGCTGGGGAGCATCGCTACCATATCGCAGGTATAGTCCATCTGAGGCTCGGCATCGTTGGCCGCGAACTCGATGTTGGCGATAAGGGCGCGGTAAGGGATCATTACACCCTTTGAGAAACCGGAGGTTCCGGAGGTGTAGTTGATCAGGGCCAGTTCGTCCGGGGAGTCGCGATAAAAGTCGAGATTCTCGGGACGGAGGCCGGAAGCGTATTCGGTGTGGAAGTCGGAGATTACTTTCGCCCTCTCTTTATCCAGGTTGTCGATAGTTGTATAAAGGATGCGGAAATCCGAAATGTTTACCGCGGCAAGAAGGCCTTCGAACTTAGTCGAGTCCAGTTTTTCCCAGATGAGTTCGTCTATGAAGAGGACCTTTGCCTCGGCATGGAGGACAAGTTCGGTGATGTTTGCCGGGTTGAAATCATGGAGAAGGGGTACCGGAACTGCGCCGTAGGTCATTACGGAGAGGAAACTTACACCCCAGTTGGCCTGGTTGCGGCCGCAGATGGCAATTTTGTCGCCCGGCTTCACTCCGAATCTTCTGTAGTGGCGCTGGATGATTGCGATGCGCTCGGCCAGCATGGCATAGTTCATAGTCTCGCCCTTGTAGTTTGACAGGGCGGGCCTCCACCAGTTCTTCTTGAAGCTGCGTTCGAGCTGCTTATTGAGGGATTTAACTTTAAGCATACTAATAGGTTCTGTACACATCGAAGCGGAGTTCGCTTCGGGTCCACGTAAGCTGGCAATCGTCTGCGAGGACTATCGCCTTTACATTTTTGGTGGGCCAATAATGGAGTTTTTGCCTCACTTCCGAGGCAAGGAAATGTTTCACGGCAGATTCGCTGCCTATGATAAGCCAGTTACCGATGCAGGCGTCGTGGGAGTCGTCTGCAAGCGAGAAGCCCTGTCCGAAGAGGGTGGAGACAAACCCGCGGTGTGTATTATAGCGGACGTTGTGGGAAACTAGGGGCTTCGCAGGGCGAATGAGGACTACTTCCTCGCCCTTCCACTGTACTTTCGCTATTTCTTTGATATCGGTTTCAGCGGCCCATTTCAGAGGGTCTACTCCGGTGTTCTTTTTAAGCTGATTGCAGGCATTGACGAACTTGTTGAGTCCGGCGCCAGCATCGAGATTCTTTTTCCTCGACTCCATGAAAGTCTCTACAGAGGAGAGAGGAAGATCTACTACGTAGGTAGCTCCCTGAGGGATGATATCGGGGATTTTGCTCTCGCCGTAGCCCTGGTCTTCGTAGACCTTTGCGGCCTTGGAGTAATCCTCGGGATAGACAGCCCTTACATCATAGCTGAGATATACGCCTTTCCCTGCAGGTTCAGAGCCGCTGAGATGCATCACTGTCCAGTCTGACCATCCCTTTATAAAGCCTACGAGCTGTTTTCTGGTTAGGTATTTCGAAAGGAAATCCTTCGGAAGAAGGTTCGCGATTGCGTCGTTGCGGAAGATAACCACATCGCCCTTAGAGGGAGCTTTTTCCAGCGCTTCGGTAAGGCCGACTACCTCAAGGACAGAGGTGTGGGCTTCCATATGGCGCTCGGACGCGTCTATGAGGGGCTCCGAAGGGCTGAGGAGCAGCACGCTCCGGCTGCCGCGCTTGCGGGCCGGGGCGGCGACGAGGCGCGACTGGAGCCCGAACTCAGCGGCCGCTTCCATTACCGGAGCAGCATTCCTGACGGCTGCCTGAGTCTTTCCCGCATCGATTGCGAGCATCGGGATAAGTTCGCCCTGGAAGTGATACGAAATCACCATCTTGGAGTCTGCAAGCGCTCCGTAAGAAAACTCACGGAATACGCTGCGGCTGTCCATTATGTTCTCAAGACCGGCGGCAGCTTTATCACACACTATTACTCCGCATGCATCCGAGGGGATATGCGAGAGAAGTTCAAATCCTTTTACTTCGGGAACCGACGATCCTTCCTGATTCCTGTTTTGTCCGCAGGAGAGGAGGAGTAGCGAAGCCGCAAGCGCGACTATAGTCTTGATCCAGGTTTTAGACATACTTTGCAAAGATAACAAAATACATTTATCTTTGTACGTTATGCAAAACAACACAGGTATTCCTAGGGCTTTCTTCAAGTTCCCTGCCCAGATAGTTCATTTCGTGGGCCTGCCGGTCTATTTCCTGCTTTTTATGCTGATCTACAGGCCGGCCGGTATAGTAGAATTTCTAGATGCCGGAGCGATGGTCCTCGAGTTCAATGTAACTATCCTCTCGACTATTCTCCTGCTTATTCTTGTAGGAACTCGTCTCGCCTTCTTCTTTTTGAGGAAGAAGATGAATCCTACCTACCTTTCATACTCCGCCTGGTGTATCCTTGAGGTATTCCTCTTCGCCTGTTTCGGAGCTATGTTCATGGCCCTTATGACTATCGGCCGCGAACAGTACAGCTTTTTCTTTGCTCTGACACGCTGTCTGGTAGATTTCTTCGGAGTACTGGTATCCCCCTACCTCATTATCGAGATGGGAACTATAATCTACGCGAAGAACCGCGAAGTAACAGAGACCGCCACAGACGACAACCTTATCCGCTTCAAGGATTCAAACCAGAAGCTCAAGCTTGCGGTCGCAGTCTCTTCCCTTCTTTATGTAGAAGCTAACGAGAACTATGTAAATATAGTCTACTTAGACGGCGAAAGCGTAAAGAAATATCAGCTTCGCTCTTCGATGAAGCGTCTTGAAGACATGCTCCACAAACAGGGTCTCCAGCGCTGCCAGCGGGCTTTCTTCGTCAATCCGGCCCACGTAACAGTTCTCAGGAAGGACTCCGCAGGCTTCGTCTTCGCAGACCTCGATACCCCGGGTACTCCTCCTATTCCGGTCTCCAAGACTTATTACGATTCGCTGGCGGCATTGCTCTAACAAAGCCGCCAGCTTCTTTTTTCGATTCAGAGTATTACTGAGTTCTGATGCTGCCGATTCCGTTTACTGAAGGACGGATGCTGGCAGCCTCGAGCTGGGTAGCGTCGATGTCGCCGGCGCCGTTGATCGTGAGCCTTGCACTGTCGACCCTGCCGCCTACATTGACATCGCCGGCGCCGTTCATGGTTACCTCGAGAGATGTGGCCCTGAGGCCGCTGAGTTCCAGGTCTGCCGCTCCGTTACACCTTACGGTAACGTTTGTTGCGTCGAGGCCCGCGATATCCAGATCGCCCGCGCCGTTCAGAGTGAGGGAGAAATCGCCCGTGGAGCGGATTCCGTGTTTACACTCCATATCTACCGCACCGTTGATGTTCAGGGCAGAAAGGACATCGGAAGTGACATAGATCTTAGTGTTCTTGAAAGAACGGATCCTCTTGTCGTCTGTCTTGATAGTGACGCTGCCGTATGCGTCCTGATCCACTACGATATGGTTCATGTATTTCTCGCTGGCCACGATGACTATCTTGGGGGCGCCCAGCTCGTAAACCACATCGCAGGGGATGTTGATGGTAAGTTCGTCGAAAGGAAGGACTTCAACCGTACGGGTCTGAGTCTCGGAACTTCCAATCAGTTCTCCGCTGTTCGATCCTGATACAGTAAAGTTGCAAGAGGTAAGGGTGGCGATCATTATAGCCGCCGTTATAAACATTTTCATATCAATTCTTTAAGGTTGATGCCAAGAAGGTTGGCGCGTTTTACAAATTCGGGTAATTCTTCGGTTATGAACTTCTGTTTCTCAGTCTTGAGGATGGCGTCTTTAGCGTCTTCGCAGACAAAGAAGCCTATTCCTCTTTTCTGGAAGATGACGCCGCGGTCTGTAAGTTCATCGTAGGAGCGGGCTACCGTGTTGGGGTTTACGCCTATTGTCGCGCCCCACTCCCGGACTGAAGGGATACGCCCCCCAGCCTCCAGTTTTCCGGAGAGAATCTGTTCGCAGATTCCGTCCGCTATCTGAATGTAGATAGGTTTATTCTCGTTGAATTCCATAGCTACTAATGTTTTACGGTACGCAGACGCAGATAGCTGAGTCCCATCAGAATCGCAACCTCAATATAAAGTACAGTCTCTCCGAAGACGATGATCTTACGGGCTGCGGTCTCGGGATCTTCGTCGAACATCCTCAGAAAGACATTGGCGTCCTGATCCATAAATGCTCCGGCAGCCACCGACATCGCTGTAGAAATGATAATAGACAGTGCGAACAGAGCCAGGATAGTCTTACCTACCTTTCCTTTCTTGAAGATCATCGCGCCAAGGAGGAAGAAAAGGACGGAAGAAGCCCAGTTGCCCCAGGCGACACCTGTAAATCCTATTTTCATACCATCGGGGATTTCGATCTCCGAGATTATCTTGTCAAAGGGCATCTTTACGATAGGGGTACCGAAGGAATTGGGGAAAATAAGCCCCATCAGGGTATCCGAGCCCAGGTAAAGAGCGCTGAGACAGAACGGAGCGGCCAGACACAGAATTACCATCATCGAGAGCCATTTCTCAAAGGTGGATGCGGGGAGCATCAGGAAGGAAGAGCCGGCGCGTTTGTCGGTGATGGAGCCATATCCCTTGATAGGAAAAGCGATGCAGGCTACTGCAAGGCAGACAGCTCCTGAAACGAATCTCATCGGCATTATAGCGTCATTGTTCATCATAAGATGTCCCGAGAAAATAAGCGAGAACAGTTCGGACACCACAAAAACGATAGCCGGGAGAAGTCCGAGGACGATAAGGCTCAGACCGAAGTTGTTCCAGGCGTTTTCAAGGTCATAGCAGAAATACTTGCCGAACCTTTTGGGAGAAAATACATTATTCATGGCTGAATATTCCTTTTACAAGTTCTTTGTTGTTGTGTACTGCGTTGAAGAGAGCTTCAACATTGACCTTGCTGTCCTTGCCGGTAGTGTTCGGATAGACCTGGATAAAGCCTCCGGGGAGCTGCTCTGCATAGAGAGCGCCGGGCTGGATCTGGGTTCCGTAGTCGAAGAAGAGCTTCGAGCTGATTTCTTCGATAGAGGCGTTAAGAAGAACATCGCAGCGGTCGAGGATGACGATAGGATCGATGACGTTCTCGAGATCGCGCACCTGATGGGTGCTGATGACGATGATCGAATCTTCGCGGGTGTACTTCATAATAGCCGCGCGGAACTGCGACTTCGAGGGAATGTCGAGGCCGTTTGTGGGCTCGTCCATCAGAAGGTAGCGGGTTCCCGCCGCGAGAGCGAAGGCGATGTAGGCCTTCTTGAGCTGGCCGGCAGACATCGCGTTCATCTTCTGGCTGCCATCGGTCTCGAACTCCTTCATTATATTAATATAGGTGTCGAAGTTGAAGTTCGGCCAGAATTTTCCGGTAGACTTAGCCCACCTGTCGGCGGTAGTGTTCAGAGGAGCCACCTCATCGGGGAGGTAGTAGATGTTCTCCAGGAAAGAAGGCTGTCTTTTGTACGGATCTGCTCCGTCTGCGACGATGATTCCCTCCTGGGGTTTCTTGAGACCGCAGAGCAGAGTAAGGAGAGTAGTCTTGCCGACTCCGTTCTCTCCGAGAAGGCCGTAGATCTTCCCTTCCTCAAGCTTCATCGTAATGTTGTTCAGTACGTTCTTGGGACCGTAGCTGAAGGCCAAATTGTTAATCTCGATCATATCTTTTTATGTGTATTAGTTTAATAGTACACTGCAAAGGTACGACGATTTTTTTAATTTGCAAGAATACAACAAAAAAAATATTAAAAATATTTTCCTATCTTTGGTCCTAATGAAAGCACTATCACTGAAACCCCTGGCACTCCTCGCCTTCGTGGCGCTGGCTCTAAGCTCATGTACCCTTGATTTGGATACTCCGGATTCCGATAACGGTACCGGTAAGAGAAAGATCTCATTCCCCGTCAAGGTCACCCGCGACGGACAAGCAATTCCGGAAGGAGCTATCACAAAAACTAAAGGAGACATCTACGAAAGCGAAGACAGAATCGCTACTATGGATAAATCCCGCTCCTTCGGTCTGGTAGGAGTAGACTTCGAGACAGGTACCCTTATCCTCGACAATGAAGCAGTCGGAACGGTAAGCGGACAATATCAGGGTTTCTTCGATAAAGGTCTTTGGGATATCCCTACAGTAGTTTCTTTCAGTGCGTATTACCCCCACGTAGCCAATCTTATCTACGGAGACGAATATGCTACGTACAGCATCCCGTTCAGCAATGCGGATACAGAGGCCGGCCCGCTCGTTTCGAAGACGGTCCAGAGCGCTCTTGATCAGCTGAATATGGTCCCGCTCGAGTTCCAACACATTACAAACGATATCGGCTTCAAGATCTGCGATGTTACCGTAGATCCCGCCCTTCAGGGTCTTATCCACCTCCGCAGGGTAGTTGCTACCAAAATTGCCTCCGCCGGTATCTTTGTCAACGACATCCAGGCCGGAGACGGCTTCTGGCACCGCCGTGGTTATTACCGCGACGAGCTCGTCTTCGAAGGAGACGCTAAGGTCGGAGTGGGAATGGAGAACGAATTGTTCATAGGTAAAAACGCCCTCGTCCCCCGTATGGCAGACAGCTATCGCTTCTACGCTATCCCGGACGAAATCGTGATGGGGAAACAGTGTGTAGAAGTGACTTACGACGTAGAAGAGTTCACCCTCAACGGCTTTACCTACGGCGCCCTTACGAACCAGAAAGCCAATTATATGCTTTACGGCATTCTTCCGGACAACGTGATGGCCTACGGAAGGCAGTACACCTTCCACCTCGGCCTCGATACAGGAAAACTCTATAAGGAAATCACCTTCGACGCAACTGTAAGCGACTGGGAGACCAAGATCTACGAGAACAACGACGAATTCTAGAGCCGGGATGAAAAAGATTCTCCTAGCCATCTTTGTGCTGCTCACGTTCTGTGCGTGGGCAGCTCCTGTTACTGAGAAGAACAATCCTCTCGGGATAGACAATACCTGCTACGTACTGTATCAGGAAGTGGAAAAACAGCTGGGAAAGGATGGTTTCACCGCAGCGGCTGATTTGTTCCTGCAGGCCGCTACCGCTAAAAAAGACGACAAAGCCCTCGTCATATACTACGTTGAGCAGCTAAAAGACCTCATCGTGCGCCCCCTGTCCGAGGGCAGCGACGCCAGAGTCGACGAAATGCGCGAACGCCTCAAACAGGTAGCAAGGGAAAAGAATCAGCCGTACTATTTCTACTACTCCTACCAGCTTTCTCAGGAGTATTACACTAAACACGGCGAGTCCTACCGGGCCCTTCTCCTCCTTCAGGAGATGCAGAACCACGCCCTCGCAGACGACGATGCCTACGGAATCTGGACCAGCTCAAAGTATCTGGCAGACATCTACATCCGCAACAACGACTACGTAAGCGCGAAGCCTCACCTCCTTCAGGCAATCAGACTCTATAACACTACATCGGACGAATCTATCCGGCGCGAGTCCCCTACCCGCCTGTATTGCGATCTGGCAGATACTTACCCCATCGCCTCAGACTCCGTAAGAATCAATGTCGCCCTCGCGCGCAGAAACGCAAAATTCCACCTCGACTCCCTGCGTTGTACATACTACGACCTCCGCCTTGCGGCTCTGGACAACGATATGGAGAAATACCTGGAGCTTCGCGAAATCTGCAAGAACGACCCTCAGTTCCCTACCATCACCCGAAATTCGAGGATGTTCTTCTCGCTTATCGACGCCTGCCTCGACGGCTCCATTATACAGAGGGAGGATGAAATCTACCATCTCGCTACTATCCGAGAGATGAAGGTTATCGCCAATCTCTGCGAGAACTGGGGCCACAAAGAGTTCGCATTCAATGTTGAGAAGAAGCTGGTCAACCTGATGGAGGCCCTTATCTCCGACACCAACCTCTCCCGTATCACCGAACTCGACGTGACGATGGGAAAAGCCGCCCTCAATGCGGAACTGGTCTCTAAGGAGCAGCAGCTCTCACGAGTCTCAAGACTTGTTTCTTTCCTTCTGGCTATCGTCTTGTTCGTCACTGCCCTGCTCTCGCTCATCCACATCCACCAGCTCAAGAAAGCGAACCAGCAGGTAATTCTGGCCAATGCCGCAAAAACCCGCTTCGTCCAGAATATGAGCCACGAAGTCCGTACTCCGCTGAACGCCATCGTTGGTTTTTCGCAGCTTCTCGCCCTGCCGGACGGAAGCCTTACACCGGAAGAGAAAGAAGAATTCTCCGGCCACATAGTCAACAATACGAAGATGCTGACCATGCTCCTCGACGATATCCTCAACGCATCTTCGATGGACAAAGGAGAATACCGCATTACCTACGAAGAGGGCGAAAAGAACTTCATGTGTCTGGCAGCCATCTCCAGCGCCGAACACCGTCTTCAGCCCGGAGTTAAGATGTATTACGTCCCCGAAGAGGAGGAGCCCTTCACTTTCAGGACTGATCCAAGACGTGTGCAGCAGATTCTGATCAACCTCCTTACCAACTCCTGCAAACACACCACAGAGGGTGAAATCAAGCTTGCGAGCTCGCTCGCCGAGAATCCCGGCTTTGTCACTTTCTCCGTTACCGATACCGGCTCCGGAGTCCCTGCCGACCAGGCCGAGAAGATATTCGAACGCTTTACGAAACTCAACGAATTCGTACAGGGGACAGGCCTCGGCCTGAGCATCTGCCGCGATATCGCGACAAGAATGGGCGCGCAGGTACGGCTGGATACGGCTCATACCGGTCCGGGCGCCCGCTTCGTTTTTATTGTCCCCATCAACCCTGAAGAAAAATGAAACGCCTGGTTTCCATCGCCGTATTGATCTGCTCGACTCTGATCTCAGCGTTCGCGCAGAATAACCCGTACTCCATAGACGACACCTGCTACGAGTACTTTAAGATGGCAGATAAACTGGTAGCGGATACCAACACAGACGCCTTCGAGATAGCCAACAACGCGCTTCTTAAAAGAGCCCAGGAAGTCGGAGACGAAAAAGCCCGTACGATTTTCTACGTAGAGAAACTCAAGCGTGTTATCCGTTTTGCCCGTATTGAAGAAGACCATCAGATCGGAAATGAGATGGTCGAAAAACAGCGCCGCGAGACTCAGAATGTATCCCGGGAGACAGGCTTCCTTCAGTATTTTTACTACGCTCAGACCATTGTACAGACCTACTATATAAACACCCGCCAGGAAATCCACGCAATGGCCCTGCTTCGGGAGATGATGGACATCGCATCCCGGGAACAGAACGAGTATGGTCTCTGGCAGAGCAACATCTACATTGCCGTCCTCTACCAGCGCCAGAACGATATAATCAACGCCCGTAAACATACCCGCAACGCTATTGAGATCTACGACAATTCATCGGATCCTACCATCCGCAGACAAAGCATTACCCGCCAGTGTTGCGACCTCGCTGACTTTTATCACGAAAACCCTGACTCAGCAAGGTTCTTTATAAGAAAAGCCGAGGAGACTTCCCTGACCCACGTCGATACGCTGCGCTTCCGCTACTACAAGGCTCTTTTCGCTGCCTTGGATAAAGACACAGAAACATACTCCAAACACCGCGACTTCTGCCTCTCGGATCAATTCATGGAGGACATGGTTGTCGGCAGCACTAATGTTCTCGCCTACGTCGATGCTATCCTGACAAAAGCTCCCTTCGAAGCAGTCGTTCCTCTCGCTCAACGGGTAACATCCCGCCCAAGCATGCTCTACAGTAGGAATCTTGCTCTCGCATACAATCGCGAGGATGTCGCAGGATTGATAGGCTCGATAATAATCGCGACCCTTTACCATGACCTCAGCGCCCTGAACGATATTAAAACCGAGGAGATGTCTGCGATAATTCACGACAGCCGCCTGAACCTTCAGATCGAGAGACAGAGAATGCAGCTTCTCGAGCTTTGGATTGCAATCGTCGTGATGACTGTAGCCCTTCTGGCTCTATTGATATACATTGCTATAAAAAAGAACAAGAATAAACAATGACCCCTCTCTACGCCCAGGACCACGACTACTCTAAGTACAACGTACTTGCCGTGGACGATATTCCGCTGAACCTCATTCTGGTTCAGAAGATGCTTATGCGCTTCAATTTCAAGATGAGGACAGCCGCCAACGGACAGGCCGCTCTTGATGCCGTAGCCCAGCAGAAACCGGACCTCATCCTTCTCGACCTGATGATGCCGGGAATAGACGGCTTCGAAGTAATCCGCCGCCTGAGGGAGAACCCCGAGACTGCAGACATCAGGATAGTCATCCTCAGCGCCCTCAACTCCAACGAGGACGTCGTCAAAGGCTACAATATGGGCGCAGATGACTTCATTATGAAACCCATCATAATGGAGAAACTTCTCACTACCGTCATTACCCAGATTCAGATAGTCCAGTCCCGGGAGAAATGACCCTTCGAAGACTGCTTCTCGCCCTTCTGGCCGGCCTTTTGTGTCTCCCTGCCCCCGCTCAGATCGTGAACCGTCTGCGGGTAGACCAGGAGACCTTCCTGCGCTATGCCTACGGCCGAATGCAGCAGTTCAACCCGGACAACCTTGCCCTTGCAGATTCGATTTATGCGGCCGGAGTCCGAAAAGACGACTACCGCTACAAATGTCTGGCTCTCTCGCTGGAAATGCCAGTTCGCTTCGCCCAGCACGACTACTCTCGGATGGACGAGACCGCGGCCGAGCTTAAGGACCTGCTGATCGAGCGCAAGGAAGCCCGCGACTTCTACTTCACCTCGCTCCACGAATACTGCGAGTACCTCGTCCGACTCGGCCGTGCGTCCGAAGCCATGCTCGAGGCGCGCGCGATGGGAAGGCTTGCCGGCTCGGAGAAACGGCCGTCCGGCAGGATGTATTCCTACCGCATCATCGGCCTTATCCACAGCTCGCGCGAGAACCACCACCTCGCCATCCGCAACCTCGAGGAGGCAGTCCAATACTGCAAGTCCGCCCGCGCGGAGCAGGACCTTCCGAACCTGTATATCCTTATCGCTCAGGAACATATAAAGCTGCGCAACTTCCCTAAGGCAGACCAGTACGTCGCGCTTGCAGACGAATACGAGCGCTTCTTCCCATCTATCCGGATCCGGTCCATGATGACCCGCGCCAGCATCGCGTATGCCCGCGGCGATATCGACGGTTTCAGGCAGATCTATTACGACCTGCTGCGCGATCCGCTCTACCGTATGCAGGCCGATGCCGACTCCCGCTATGGGCTTGATATCGACTACCTCCGCTCGCGCGGGCAGCTCGAACAGGCGCTCTCCCTTTCCGATTCGCTGGGGACGCAGCGCGGGCGCCTCGAACACAAACACGGCATCTACGCAGACATGCAGGACTATGACCATGCCTACGGCCAGCTCTCGCTCCTGATGCAGGACAAGGACTCCGTCTACATAAAAGTCCAGAACGAAGACCTCGCCATCCTCGATGCCGAGATGCACAACGCCCAGCTTCGCGAGGAAGCCCAGAAGCTGAAGGCCCGCAACCAGTTTACAGTAATGATAGGATTCCTGGTGATGTTCGCGATTGCGTTCTTTGCTATCCTGCTGAGTCAGTGGCAGCTACGCCACAACCTCGACGAGATGCGCCGCAAGAACAACCAGATGCTCGCGACCCGCCGCGCCTTCCAGAAAGCGATGGATGCGAAGGAGTCCGAGAACGCCTTCAAGATACAGATACTTCAGAACCGCAAGACAAATATGCTCAGATTATGAAAGTAAAGAATTTGTTCAAATACCATATCAGCGAAATGATCGCGCTGCTCGTCTTCCTTGTAGGCTCCGCGCTCGGTATGCTGGGACTTATCCAGAAAGTGCCCCTGGCTGTCGGTATCCTGGGTATAGTAATCCTTGCGACAGGTCTTTTCTTCTTCTGTATACGCTACACCTCCGAAAAGGTGTACAAAGACTACTATAAAGACTCCTACGAGATAGAACACGAAACTATCGAGGAAGAAATCCGAAAGTCGATGGTCTATCACCGCTATCAGGAGGCCGTTCTATCCCGCTACGAGAGCGCCTGCCGCGACCTCGGACTGGTCGACGAGCAGAAGGACTGGCTCCTTGACCTGCTGATGCAGGAGAAGGACAAGGTAGACGAAGAGCTCCGCTCCCAGGGCGGCGGCCACATCTAGCGGACCCCGAAACGGTAGATGCAGGTGTGGGTATAAGTCTCGCCCGGACGAAGAATGACGGGCGTAAAATCCGGATGATTTACAGCATCCGGATATTTTTGTGTCTCCAGGGCGAGTGAGAAGCGGTACTCATCGCCTGTGAAGAAGTTTCCGCTGTAGAACTGCAGGCCTGGCTGGTCTGAAAGGACCTCGACATAGCGTCCGCTTACCGGATCGTAGACGCAGCAGACCTGCTCCACGCCCTCAGTTGTCTTGTCTATACACCAGTTGTGGTCATAACCACGGGCGTTTCGAAGCTGCTCGTTGTCAAAGCCAATGCGCTCGCCGATGAGATGGGGCTGACGGAAATCGAAGGGAGTCCCTTCGACCGGCGCGATCTCCCCGGTCGGGATGCTTTCCGCGTCGATGGGGATATAGTGGGATGCGTTAATCTGCATCAAATATTCCTCGACACTTCCCTGGCCGTCTCCGCGAAGGCAGAAGAAGGGGTGATGGGTGATGTTGACGGGAGTTGCCTTGTCTGTAGTTGCGAGGTAAGTGATGACGAACTCATCGCGCGAGGTGAGCGCATAAGTCATCGTAATGTCGAGGTTTCCGGGGTAGCCTTCGAGGCCGTCGGGATGAAGGAGGTGGAAGCGGATCGAACTGTCGGAAAGCGCCTGGATGTCCCAGACGAGGTTGTCTACGCCCTTGAATCCGCCATGGAGAGTGTTATGGCCGTTGTCATTGACGGGGGTGTGATAAACGACGCCGTCTACCTCGAACTGCGCTCCTCCGATGCGGTTCGCGACCGGGCCCACGCAGGCGCCAAGGAACCGCTCCCCCGCCGGATTTATGTATTCGCGGGCGGTTTTGTGGCCGATGACTATGTTTGCGGAGTTGCCGTCCCGGTCGGGAGCCGTCAGCGACATTACCCTGGCTCCAAAATTGGTAACTTTCAGGCTGATATCGCCTGCGGATATTTCGTAAGTTTTGATTTCTTGTTTGCAGGCCAGCAAGGAAAGGGCTGAGAGCAACAATACGATTGACTTTTTCATTGGTTCAGTGGTTTTCATGTAAATATACTGCATTATTGTAAATCACGGATTTTCAGTATTGTCGATTATTTAATCCACCCGCGTATTGATTCCGCTTTAACTTTGAACCAGTTGTTGGAACTGTTTTCCAACAGACGGTATTCTGAATGATTGCCCCAAGAAGCTGGTTTGTCGGCGATTACCATATCCTCGCCGGTGTCATTGGCTATGTAAGGACCGATCAGACTTTGCCATCCTCGTATACGGGAAACGCTCTCAGCCTGCCCTGTCCAAGGGTTGTCGATGGAGGAGAAATCTCTGAGATACTCCGTATATTTATCGCGGAACTCACTGAACTCCAGAATTTTACTGATCAGAGGACACTCGTTTATTCCCCAGTGATAGGGATCCTGGCGGCCGGAGTCGTTCTGAGCCCCTACGTTGTGGGAAGTTCCGAGGGTATTGTCGTAGTCGTAGGGCAACATAAACACCTTATAGTTCTGGGGATCGCGGCTATTGAAATACAAGTAGTAGTTGTTCATATTGTTCCAATAGTCATCCCAATGGCCGAGCGCCACATTGGCTGCATACATCTTCAGAAGCAGATCTACATCCATTGTCCTGGATATCCACTCCTTAAAATCTTCTCCTTTAAGTCGTATTATCCTGGTTATGAAGTCTTTGAGCTGATCACGCGCCGGAGCGAAGGTATCCGGGTTGTTGTCCTTAAGGTCATAGGCGTATGAGTTGGAGGAATTGTCGTCCTGGTGGAAGCGCCAGTTGTCCGTAGCGCTTAGGTTAGCTCCCCAGCCGCATTTCCAGAGCCACCCGTCGTCTCCCCCGAACAATTCAGAGCGCCTCTTTATATAGCGTTTGTCGATGGATTCTATCATGAGATAGACCCCATAATTGACCGGCACATCGCTGCCTATATTGAAGTACAGCCTGCACCAGGAAGTCATAGGAGCGGTCCAGACGCCGTATTTTGCAAGAAGATCGTAGCTATAGTGTTCTCTTATATAAGTCGGGTCCTCCTTCGCATATTTCAGATTGATTCGGCGTATTCCTTCGAAACTTCCCGTATCGGAAAATGTACGGGTATTGAGCCCGAAGTGGACGCGGCGCCAGAGCGGACTGGTAGAATTGTGGTCCTGACCGTTCCAGCCCTCCGGCCTCCTTCGCGAAGTGTTTCCCCTGAGCCTCAATCCTACATTGTGACAGACAATGCTGCGGTCTTCGTCCTCGATCCTTACTTCCTTACACTGGACATATGCGTGTGTGGCGTTATCTTCGTCGTAGAGATGCAGCAGCCTGTTCCACTCCGCCGGGGTAATCGAGATGCTGAGTTTAGGGACCTTAGTTTCGTCGAACAATTCCTGAGCCTGTTCGAAGGTGCCTTTTTTCTCGGAACGCTTCGCTATAATGTCCTCTTTCCCACACGACACAACGGCGAGAAACACTAAGAGAATTAATATACGTCGGGACATCAGCGCAAAGTTAGTCTTTTTTCCCTAACTTAGTACTCGTATGAATACCCTGCTTCTGCTCCTAGTATCCTTGATCCCGTACGTAAACCCGTTCGTAGGGACAGACTTCCACGGCCACACCTTCCCGGGAGCCGTCTACCCCTTCGGCCAGATTCAGCTCAGTCCGGACACCCGTCCGAAACCGGGCGACTGGGACGGCTGCAGCGGCTACCATTACTCGGACAAAACGATCTACGGTTTCTCCCACACACACCTCAGCGGCACCGGCTGCGATGACTGGTGCGACATCCTGATCGTTCCCGGAGGGAAACCGTCGCGCTTCGGCCATGACCGCGAAAAGGCCTCGCCGGGATACTACGAAGTCTGGCTGGACGACACTCAGGTCCTGGCGAGGCTCGCGGTGGGCCGCCGAAGCGCCCTCCACGAATACACCTTCTCCCGCAATGCAGAGCTGACCCTGGACCTCAATCACCGCGACGCCCTCGAAGACTGGGCGATCGAGTTCGAGGGGAAAACCTGCCATGGACATAGAACCTCCAGCAGCTGGGCTCGCCACCAGCAGGTCCACTTCTACATAGAGTTTGACCAGCCTATCGCGGGCAAGCAGGTCGGCGATGCCAGGGCGAGCATCCGTTTCCGAGGAAAAAAGCTCACGCTGCGCGTAGGAATCTCCTCCGTTTCGTGGGAAAACGCGCGCGATAACCTCAAAAGCGACTGGCCAAAGTCCCTGGGCGCCCTGCGCAAATCGACCGAAAAAGCCTGGAACGCCTACCTATCCAAGCTCGAAAGCCCGCAGAATGACCGTGAACACAAAACACGCTTCTACACCGCCCTCTATCATACCTCTATCCACCCCAGCCTTTATAGCGACGCTAACGGCGAGTATCGCGGAATGGACGGCCAGGTCCACCGCGCCGACGGATGGGACCGCTACACCGTCTTCTCGCTCTGGGACACCTTCCGCGGCCTCCATCCCCTGCTCGCAGAGATCGAGCCCGGGCTCACGGTCGACTTTATCCGCTCGATGCTGTCTGTCTACGACCAGGCTGGCAAACTGCCCGTCTGGGAGCTTTCTGGCTGGGAAACCAACTGCATGATCGGATACAACAGCGCCCCGGTCATTGCAGACGCGATTGCCCGCGGCCTGCAGGGCTTCGACTATGAGAAAGCGTTCGAGGCGCTGGTTGCCTCGGCCCATAACCCCGCCTTCGGGATGGACAGTTTCCGCCGCAATGGCCTCGTTCTGGCCGACGACGAACATGAGAGCGTCTCGAAGACCCTCGAATACGCGTTCGACGACTGGTGTGTGGCCCAAGTCGCGCTCCGCCTTGGCCATATGAAAGAATATGAGGAGTTTATGACTTCCGCTCAATATTGGAAAAACGTCCTTGACCCGCAGAGCCTTTTCATGCGCCCGAGGCTCAACGGCCGCTGGCTTACTCCCTTCGAGCCGCGCGAGGTCAACAATCACTATACGGAGGCCAATTCGTGGCAATACAGTTTCTTCGTGCCCCACGATATAGACGGGCTGGCAGCCGCGCTCGGCGGTACACAGGCCCTCGAGGCGCGGCTGGACGCCCTCTTCTCGGCGCCCGAAAAGACTACCGGCCGGACCCAGGCAGACATTACCGGCCAGATCGGGCAGTACGCCCATGGCAATGAGCCGAGCCACCACATCGCCTACATCTACGATGCCGTCGGCCGGCCGGAAAAGCGCAGGGCGATAGTAGACCGTATCCTCGAGACGCTGTATTCGAGCGCGCCGGACGGTCTTTGCGGCAACGAAGACTGCGGCCAGATGAGCGCATGGTATGTCCTTTCCGCGCTGGGACGCTATCCCCTATGTCCTGTTTCGAACGCGCAGTCCAGCCCGGCCGTGGAGCCTATTGTAACCAACCCAGCGTTCGTGATGGAAAACGATATGTTTGCCGACTCGCTGATTGTTTCTATTATCGGCGAGGGAACGATCCGCTATACGGTTGGAGGCGGGCCGGAGAAGGTCTACGACGGCCCGTTTACGGTAAGGGAAGCGTGCGAGCTGGCGGCATGGGCCGAAAAGGACGGCCGAAAGAGTTTCGTTACGCGTTGTAAGATAAGGAAGGTCCTTAGCGACCGCGCTCTGCGTCTTGAGTCCCGCTACCTGCGCTCGTACAGCGCAGGAGGAGACGAGGGACTCATCGACGGGGCGCGCGGTCCGCTCAGCTGGCGAACCGGAGGCTGGCAGGGCTATCAGAGCACAGACTTCGCAGCGGTCCTGGACCTTAAGGAAGAGCGCCAGATCAGCGAGGTGGGAGTCGGATTCCTGCAGGACGCGAGAGCGTGGATATGGATGCCGCGCTACGTAGAGTTCAGCGTCTCTTCAGACGGCAAAACCTTCGTCCCGGCAGGCCGGCTGGATTGTACGGTAGAGCCTACCGATATGACGGTACAGGTATGGGATGCTACGCTCCCGCTGGATTGCGCCGCCCGCTACGTCCGGGTAGTCGCTAAAAACCCCGGAACTATCCCCTCCTGGCATCCTGGCGCGGGCGGCGAAGCCATCATCTTCACCGATGAGTTCTGGTACAGATAAAAACAAAAAAAGACCTGCCAAAACAACTTGGTTTTGTGTTTTTGATAATAATTACTACCTTTGCATTGAGATAATAAACCGTGATACGGATGGACAAAGGGTAGCGCGAAGTCCCCGCCAGCTTAATCCTCGCTCTTGAAGTAATTCCGCCACGTAGTCTTGGGGCAAAGCTAACAGGAGGTCAATATCCTCGCTCTTGAAGTAATTCCGCCACGTAGTCTTGGGGCAAAGCTAACAGGAGGTCAATTGGCCTCCTGTATTTTTGTCTTGGCAGTATCGATAGCAGTAATACAATATTGAACTTTTTTCTTATCGCTTTGTTTAACACCAACCATCATTTTTACCAAACCAATTCCTGGGCAGTTGTAGGACATTCGTAACATACTCTTAAAACCTTTCTGGTTTTTCTTTTTCGGATTTGCCGGCGTGGTTTCTACTAATACGGCATTTGTTAAGATGGCATCTAATTGAAGCACCGCTAGAGTAGATAGGTATGTCATCGATGCCTGCCCCGCAGTTTCCTCTAATGAAACATAACGAATGTTTATATCGTCTTTGAGGTTAAAGTTGTATTTCTTCGCTTCTGGATTACGCTTCTTCCAGTCGTGGTAAAATGATAGAATAATCTGGTGACGACCGCGACGTTCTTCTGTTGAATCTCCTGTAGGGATATCATCTTCGGTAATAATACCATCCTTTTCATAAGGAGCGATGGGAATCTCACTCACATCCGGTTCCTCAATGTAGCCTACGAGCAACTCAAATGGCACGGCCATCACGTCTGCTGCCTTGTAGATGGTCTCTAGATTCTTGGATTTGAACAGAGCCTTCACATTCTGCTTCCGAATTCCCATCTTTCTGGCGAACTCTGCTTTGGTCATCCCAATCTTCTCCAGCAGCGCCTCTCCCTTTGCTTCAAAGTATATCTGATTCATAATAATTCATTTTTTGTAAAGGTAATAATTATTTATTACCCCGACAACAAAATAATCCACTTCCCCATGGCTACAAAAAAGGCCCGCCACATGGCGAGCCTTCACGTAGCCCCTAGTGGAATCGAACCACTATTTAAGGTTTAGGAAACCTCCGTTCTATCCGTTGAACTAAGGAGCCAGGGAGAGCGTATTATTCAGCGCTCTTCTCGATAATCTGACGTCCGTGGTAGTAACCGCACTCAGGGCAGATGCGATGAGAGATGACGGTAGCGCCACAGTTAGGGCAGGTTGCGAGGGTAGGTACGGGAGCGAAGTCATGCGTACGCCTCTTTGCTGTTCTCTGCTTGGAGAATTTGTGTTTCGGATGTGCCATTTCTTATACTGTTTAAATTATTATTTGCTCAAATACTTTGTAGTCTCCGGATTACATTTTCCGTCTTCGTGGACCCTCTGGAGAGGCAGCGCGATACAGACGAAGTCGTAGACTTCCTGGCTGAAATCGAGTTCGGCACCCTCCGGGGTGTACGTCTCTTCGAACCCGGTCTCAACCGGGATGTCCAGCTTCTCGAGGCAGCGGTCACACAATACCGTAACGGTTCCTTCGATATCTGCCTCAACATCTACCGAAACTCCGCGGTTGTTGATCTTAGCCTCAACTTTTATGTCTGCATCGAGTATCTCCTGATTCCCGAAGCCTTCAAAGAACTCTTTTCCTGCACTTTGACTGAGCTGGCTGACGCCTCTGCCCAGTTCGTTCAGATTTACTACAAAGGGCTGCAAAGTTAACAAATTTTTAGAATAAATCAATCCTCATCGTCGCTATTTCTCTTTCTCGCCAGAGGGTCGAGCAAAATCTTGCGCAGACGCATGTGGTGAGGGGTTACCTCGACCAGTTCGTCTTCCTGGATGTACTCGAGCGCTTCTTCAAGAGAGAATTTGATGGCCGGAGGAAGAATAATCTTCTCGTCCGAGCCGGATGCGCGCATATTGGTAAGTTTCTTGGTCTTGCAGATATTGATGTTGAGATCGCGCTCACGGGTATGTTCGCCGACTACCTGTCCCCCATAGATCTCCTCGCCGGGTTCTACGAAGAAGCGGCCGCGGTCGAGCAGCTTATTGATGGAATAGGCGATAGCCTGACCCGTCTCGAGCGAGACGAGCGAGCCGTTGTTGCGGCGCTCGATCTCTCCCTTGAACGGCTGATACTCCTTATAGCGATGGGCCACGACGGCCTCGCCCTGGGTCGCGGTCAGCAGGTTGCTGCGCAGGCCCATCAGGCCGCGGGTCGGGATCTCGAACTCGAGCATCGTACGGTCACCCCTCGGTTCCATATGGATAAGGGCTCCCTTGCGGCGGGTCGCGATCTCGATTGCAGCGCCTACGAACTGCTCGGGCACCTCGATGGACAGTTCCTCGATAGGCTCACACCTCTGGCCGCCGATCATCTTGTCGAGGACCTTAGGCTGGCCGACCTGGAGTTCGAAGCCCTCTCGACGCATAGTTTCGATAAGGATAGAGAGATGAAGGACGCCGCGGCCGTAGACTACGAACGAGTCTGCGGTAACGCCCGGTTTTACACGGAGGGCGAGGTTCTTCTCAAGCTCCTTTTCGAGGCGCTCCTTGATATGGCGGGAGGTAACGAACTTTCCGTCCTTGCCGAAGAAGGGCGAATTGTTGATAGTGAAGAGCATACTCATCGTAGGCTCGTCTACTGCGATCGGAGGAAGGGCCTCCGGGTTTTCGTAGTCGGCAATAGTATCGCCGATCTCGAAGCCGTCTATTCCGACTACCGCGCAGATGTCGCCGCAGTGGACCTCCTGAGTCTCGGTTTTTCCGAGGCCCTCAAAGACCATCAACTGCTTGATTTTCTGCTTCTGGAACACGTCGTAGCGCTTGCAGAGGGTAATCTGCTGGCCGGATTTGATACAGCCGCGGGTAACTTTTCCTACTGCGATACGGCCTACATAAGGGCTGTACTCCAGCGAAGAGATAAGCATCTGGGGAGTTCCCTCAACGACCTGCGGAGCGGGGATTTCTTCGAGAATTACATCCAGCAGAGGGGTGATGTCCGTTCCGGGCTTACGCCAGTCCAGCGACATCCAGCCCTGCTTTGCCGAGCCGAAAACGGTCTTAAAGTCGAGCTGCTCCTCAGTAGCATTGAGGTTGAACATGAGGTCGAACACCTCTTCCTGGACTTCGTCCGGGCGGCAGTTCTGCTTGTCTACCTTGTTTACTACAACTACCGGTTTCTTACCGAGCTGAAGAGCTTTCTGAAGCACGAAACGGGTCTGGGGCATACAGCCTTCAAACGCATCTACGAGCAGCAGGACGCCGTCACACATGTTGAGGACTCTCTCCACTTCCCCGCCGAAATCGCTGTGGCCGGGAGTGTCGATGATGTTGATCTTTACGCCTTTGTAGGTCACGGACACGTTCTTTGCGAGGATGGTGATTCCCCTCTCGCGCTCGAGGTCGTTGTTGTCCAGGATGAGCTGGCCGAGGTTCTCGGGCTGACGCACGAGGTTCGCCTGATAGATCATTCTGTCCACGAGCGTCGTTTTGCCGTGGTCGACGTGGGCGATAATCGCTATGTTTCTGATATCTGACATTCTAACCAATAATAAAGCCCGCGAAGTTACTAATTTTCAGCGTAACTGCAAATCCGGATACCTAAAAATAGCTATTGTCAATGATGGGCAAAGTATCTAAATTTGCTCCCGTTATGAAAACGATCAAAGAAGTTCTTTACGATTGCCAGGCCGCGAAGACTGCAGTGCTGGCTACTAATTTCTATAACTACGAAACTTTGGTATGCGTCGCCCGCGCCGCTCAGGCCGTCGGAGCGCCGGTGATGCTGCAGCTTACCCGCTCGTCGATCGACTATATGGGCCTCCATACGGCCTACAAGATGGGCAGGCAGGTTATCGAAGACTATGGCCTTCAGGGATATATCCATCTGGACCATGGTCCGTCTCTCGAGCTGGTCCAGCGCTGCCTTGACGAGGGCTTCGATTCGGTGATGATCGATGCGTCCGAAAAGCCTTTTGCAGAGAATGTCGAGACCTCGGCCAAGGCGGTCGAGATGGCAAGGCCCTACGGGGCCAATGTCGAAGCCGAACTCGGTTATGTCGCGAAGCTCGGTCAGGAGCAGGGCGGCGGGTTTACCACCCCCGAGCAGGCCGTGGAGTTTGTCGGAGCGACCGGCGTAGACGCGCTGGCGGTCTCGATCGGCTCGGCCCACGGCTTCTACAAGCTGCCTCCGCACCTTGATATCCCCCGCCTCGCCGCGATCCACGCCGCCACGCCGGTCGCCCTGGTCCTCCACGGCTCTTCCGGGATTCCCCACGACCAGGTTCGCGAAGCTATCGCAAACGGTATCGTGAAGGTGAATCTCGCGACCGAAATCAAAGACAACTTTATGCGCGCCCTGAAGAAGGTTCTTTCCGAGAGCGACGAGATCGATCTCCGCAAGGTTTTCCCAAAGGCGATGGAGCCCGTAGTAGAACTTTTGAAGGAAAAGTACGAAGTCACAGGAGCGAAAGTGAAATAATTGCTATATTTGGGAAAATTAACACCAAATCTTATGAAGAAACTCGCTCTTTTCTTGGCAGCTGCCGCTCTGCTTTTCGTCGGCTGCAAACCCGAAGGCCAACCGGAAGACGACAAGGCCGGACAGACCGAAGTCGGTCTTTGGTATGGTTATAACACACCCGACAGCAAGGAAGATGTCGCATATGTTCTCGAGCTTAAGAAAGACGGAACTGCAGACTTTATCATCTCCGCCTGGGGATGTCGCTATCAGGGCCCTTACACCTACGATGGAAAAGTCGTGAAGCTTACCTGGAACAAGTTCCTCGCACGCCCCAATGCTTTTGATTACATGGAGCTTTACAACGACTACCCTACTCTTCCTCAGAATCTTTATCTCCATTGGGAAGACGGAACTACTTCCGAGGACGCGAACCAGTACGGCGCCGTCATCGAGATCAGTTTCACCTACTCAGGAGACACCGGCGAGATCGACATGTTCAACAAACCCTGCGTCGCCGAACGTCAGAAATAAATGGTTCATCTCGCGCATACGAAAAAAGGCAGCCAATTGGCTGCCTTTTTTCGAAGTGCGCGAGATGAGACTCGAACTCACACAGGTTTTACCCCACTAGCTCCTGAAACTAGCGCGTCTACCATTTCGCCACCCGCGCTTTGGGATTGCAAAGATAGACATTTTTTTGGAATGTCAAAACACAAGTGTCAGGGCGAGGATGAGTTGGTCGGGGCGAAGAAAGTACTTCGATCCGCGCTCGCGTATTTGGCCGCAGGTCTCGCAGGCATAGACTGAGTAGGTCTCATAGCCGGCCCAGAAACCAAGACCGAAATCGAGGTTCAGATTCTTTCCCAGCATACGGGAGTAGCCGGCGGTAAGCGAGCCGCCGTAGCGGTCTCCTTCTTCTGTGAAGGCGGAAGCCATACTGTATTCCTGATAGCGGGCTTTACCCGAGAGCCAGAGCCCTGAGTAGACATACCAGGGCCACCACCTGGCGCCGGCTCCGAAGGAGCGCTGACGGAAGGCGTCGAAATAAGGATTGTAGCGGACATCTGCATCGGCGCTCCAATGCCTCGAAAAGCCTACCGACGCCTCAAAATCCAGGGTCCCGCCCTGAACCAGCTCAACTACATTTGCACGGAGGGCGTATTTGGTTTCCTGAGCCCAGGCGCCGAGGCTGAGCGCCAGCCCCAGCGCAATAAATAAATGCTTAAACATGGGCTACAGGTATTTATTGAAAGCTTCGTTGATCATGCTCTTGCTCTCCGGATAGAGGCTCAGCAGGCGCGAGCGGAGAGCATCTACTGAATGGACGTCTGAGGTTAGCGCCACGAATATCTTGAAGCGGTTCATCCCGCGCTCGTCAAGATACATCAGGATCTGAGGAGAGAACCAGTATTTACCTCCATAGAACTTATCGGTAGGACCATACCTTTCGCGGTAGAGCACATTCTCGACATAGTAGGCCCACATTTCTGAGACTGCGCAGTATCCGGCGCGGTCTTCTGTTCCGATCCCGTAAGTAACTCCGCCGGAGGACATATACGAAGTAAGTATGTGTAGGATTACATTGTCCCAGTACTCACTCCCGACTCTCATATAGTGACTTGCATGGGCGATTTCGTGTATTACGCTGCGGTAGATATCCGGATAGGAGGTCTTGTTCTTCAGGCCCAGGACAATGTCCGGAAGAAACATCTTTATAATAGGAGTGTACTCCCCCAGCAGGGATTGGACCATGTCGAAATCCAGTACCGGTCCCTGCTGAAGCATAGGGGCGGCGCTGCCTTCGAGCAATTGGCAGGACCATATCCTGAGATTTGCCGGAGGGGTTGCTATCTTTACCCCGTTGCTGACGCAGCTCTCGTAGTAATCATAAGCCGCATTGTTGATAACTGAGCGGCGCCACAACTTAGCCTCTGAATTCTTGGTAATCAGGAGGTTATAACCCTTGGCGCTGTGTTTTCCAAGGGTCGAGATCGAGCCCTTCACCATAATGAGGTTGATGCCCTGACTGAAGCCCTTACGATTCGTAAACTCTATGCGGTAACGGGGATCTGAAGTAAAGCTTTTCTCCATCTCATAATACCCTTCTTCGTCTGTAAAGGCCCTGGCGAACTTTACGAAAACATTGCAGCTGACCTTCACTCCCTTCAGCCCTACAGAGTGTATATCGTAATCCGCGTCAACTATAGTAATACGGCCGGCCGGATAGGAAGGCTTACCGCCGGCCTTAGTCTCGGCGGAAAGCATCGAGGAATTCCCCGTCAGCTCAAAAGCCATATTTTCTACGGCATCCCAGTCTATCCAATCCGGAGCAGATTTAGTCGCATTCTCTGAGGGAATAAAGCATTCGTCAAGGAGTTCACACTCGATCCAGTCCGGGGCTTCGAAATCCGGCGGGACTACCGCATACTGCCAGGTAATATCCTCCTCAGGGATATCCGGATCGTGGTAATAATCACCCTCTTTGACTATACTGTAATCCAGAGGATGGTCCAACATCTGTACGCCCATCTCTTCCAGAAGGCGGATATCGTCTTCGTTTCCGGGGAGCAAACGTACGTAATTGTCTGTAGGGGTCAGCGTCACGACCGTTGCTTTGGTAGGATAGAGCACCTGAAGAGCTTTAGTCATGTTTTCGACGGTATAGGGATCTTCGAGTTTCTCTCCCAGGACAAGGAGTTCGTGTTCTACGTCCGAGCCGTCGTCATAAGAAATGTTTTCCGGATCCAGTCCGGTAGGAGAACAGGCGGCAAGCAGCGCCGCCAGGCATAATAACAATTGAAGTCTTTTCATAACACAAAACAGTTTGGTTGAGACAAAAGTATAAAAGAATAGCCGTGTAAAAACGTGTTTACACGGCTATCTTCACCTCAACTCTAAAATTAAGGTATATCTATTTCGTAGAAAGTCGACCCATAGCCTGCCCAGCAGCCATATCCACCAACCACATTGGACGCAGGGGTTGCCCGTACCGGGAAGAACGGATCTCTCGAGAATACCCATTCATCGAAAAGGCCCTTCCAGTAGTTGTAAGACACTGCATCCATCGTACTGAAGCGTACCGAGACGTGGTCGCCGTGTTCGAAATTCCAGGCAAATCCAGGACCCATCACATCAAAGCCCCTGAATATCGTAGACTCATAGTCTGCGGGGATGGCACTTCCCTCTACCAGGGAGTAGGTGCTCATCAGGTAAGTACTGTCCTTCCCTTCCCTCTTGGTAAAGAATCCATAATAACTACCGTCCTGAGGAGTAAAACCTACTGTTATGAGCGCTCCGTCTTTGCTCTCCAGAGGTTCGATCTTGGTCAGAGTCTGGGGAGCGGGAACAGTCGTTACTGCGCTGGCCTCAGTTTTTCCATATTTTATGCTCAGGGTATAGCTCTTTCCTGCCTGACCCTTCATCGAAGAGGTCGTATATATATAAGGAGGGAAATACCTTTCGTCCATCATTCCTGTAAGGGGAACGGTCTGCTCGCCGTCGCTTAGCGTAACGGTAGCCCAGCGAAGGACATGGTTCGAGAGCTGCTCATAGTCCAGCGTTCCTTCAACCACCGCTACCGAAGAAGTCAGTATCACCACCGGATATCCGCCGTCTTCGATCCATCCGTCCACTACCAGGTGTTCGTCTATCTTCTCAACCGTACAGCCGGCCAGCAGAAGGCTTAAAGCTATTAACAGAAACTTTCTCATAGTCTTAGAACTTCAGGTAATAACCGACGGAAGGCAAGATAGTGATTCCCAGATACATACTCTCGAATTCTATCTTGTAATTGTCGCGCTCGGAGTGGACCCTGCGGAAGATTTCCTGCTTACGGGCGGTGACATTGTAGACGGAGAAATTCAGTCCGTGCTGGACCCTGCCGCGAGAATTGAATCTCAACCGTGCATTCAAATCCAGCCTGTAGTATGGTTTGAGGCGGGCTCCATTGTACGGGCCCATCACTGAGACTATCTGATGGTGGAGAAGGTAGTACTCCTTCACTTCCGTGAACGGGGTGCCGGTAGCGGCGACGAGCGTGCCTCCGAAATCCCAGCGCCCGAGCTGGTAGGACGCTACCATATCGAATTCGACCAGCCGTTCGTGGTTCGAAGGCCAGGTTGAGCCGTCGAACGAACGCAGGCTGCGGCCCGCTGAAAGCCCCGCCCAGCCCGTGAGCTTGCCCTGTTGCTTTCGGAGGAGAAGGTTAAGCCCATACGCATGGCCGCTGCCCCTGACGAGAGCGCGGTCGAGCGAGTATGTGCCGGCCAGGATATCCTGCAGCCCGCATACATACTCGAGCTGGTTGCCGAGGTAGCGGTAGTAGAGCTCCGCGTTCAGTTCGAGCCCCTCCGCGAGCGGTTTGTCCCACCCGAGCGAGCCGCTGACCGACCATTGCGGGTCGCCGTATTTGCCGGCGGGCAGCCAGAATTCGATAGGCAGGCCAAGATTGGAAAGGCCGGTCTGGAAAAGGTACTGCCGGTAGACTCCCGCTTTCAGACGGATCTGGTCCCCGCGGCCAAGGTGGTAGGTGCCGCTCAGCTGGGGAGACAGCCCGAAGTACGAGCGTTTTTCGGGCGAAACGTACCAATGGCCGGCGAGCGTGGCGCTGTATTCGACGTCATAGCCGAGAGTGCCGTTCCAGCCCGCCGTGAGCGTATTTTCGAACGCCCGCTGGAGTTCCTGCTCCTCATATTCGAGGCCGGTTCCGAGCAACTGTGGGTTCTGGGGCACGATCTCGTGCATCGCGACATCCGCCTTCAGGCTTAACTGCCCGTGGCTCCAACCGGCCTTATAGCCCACGGTCGAGATGGACGATGGCATCAGAACTTCGCGCGTCTGCTGGACAAGGTCAACATCCAGCGCGAAGCCCGAATAATAGAGCGTCTGCTCGAACTCGGGCCGGTCCCAGTGAATGGCGGCCGCCCCGTTGTGCCAGAAAAGGTCGATCGAGAGATCCATCCCGTACTGCGAGGTCTCCGTGCTGCCCGGATTCGTCCGCGCGCGGTCATAGCCATAGTACAGGTCCACGGCGATGCGGTCGCTCTTCGTCGGATTCCAAATCCAGGTCGCGTTCAAGTCCGAAAAACCGTAGGACAGCGAGATGTCGTCCATGGTCAGGTAGTTGCCGTAGAGCAGGTCCACGAGCGAGCCGCGGCCGGAAAGGATAAGCGCCGCCTTTGGGCCGAGCGGGGCTTCCAGCGTCGCCTGGGCGCTTACCAGGCCCAGCGACGCGTCCAGTCCTACCCGCTCGGGCCTCGTGCGGCGCGTGTGCATATCGATCACCCCGCCGAGACGATTGACCCCGCTCGCGACCGTGCTGTACGACATCGAGCGGTAGTGGGTCGGGTTGAAGACCGAGAACAGGCCCATGAGGTGGGTGGCGCCGTAGATCGGGACTCCGTCGAGCGCGACGAGATTGTGTTGGTGATCGCAGCCCTGGATATGGATTCCGGCGTCGTACTCCGAACTGGTCTGCATGCTCGGCAGCATCTGGACAAAATGAAGGGGGTCGGAGTTCCCGAGAATGGACGGCATCAGAGCAAGCTCAGACATGTCCACGGTCGCTACCCCGGCCCTGCCGATATCCAATAGCGGCCTTTTTGCAGCCGCCGACAAGACTGTACTGTCCAGCTGTAAAGAATCAATCTGCGCTCTGGCTTCGGTACAGAAGACCGAGAGCAAAAGCGCAGATTCGATTATAAGTATGCCAAATTTATGGCGAAACACTTGCTGTTACTGAAGCGGTTCTGTTTCAGGTTCAGGTCCTGCGAGGAACTCTTCCATCTGAGCGAGAGCAGCATTGACTGCATCTACTGTCTTAGGGAAGTTATTCGGGTTGAAGAATTCCTCAGGAAGCATATACTGAGAACCATCCTCGAAACGGATGACGGGCTGAGCGCTCCATACATTCTCAGCGGGCTGATAAGCCTCAAATCCGAGCTTAGCCTGAGCGGTCTTCTGCACGTAGAGAACAAGGTTGACACACTTCTCTGCCTTTGCTGCGAGTTCTTTTGCTCCGGCCTCGGTGTTGTCGGAGTTTCCAATGAGAGACTTAAACTCATCCCAGTTGAGATCACCCTTAAGTTCAACATTGTCAAGAATCTTGAAGGAAGCCTTGACTTTACCGGTAGTAGCGAGGGGATCCAGATCCTGGTCCTCATCGAGTCCGATCTTACCCTTAGCCTCGAAGGAAGCGGCAACGACAGTAGTCTTGTCGTACTTGATGCTGGCGTCGACAGCAACCTCGGTGGGGCTGTACTTAGCACGGGTGAGGGAGAAGGTGTACTTGTCCGCGCTGACTGCGAGAGTAGCGGAGAAGCTGTCGTTGGGAGTAGGAGTCTCATTAGCGACCTTGAGATCGGCGGTGAGCTTCACGCTCGCTGCCTGCTTTCCGTCTGCGGTAACGACTGCATCAACTGAAGCGGGAACGATGAGATACTCCTTGCTGATGAGAACCTTCTGATAGTCCTCTCCTCCGGGGATCTGCTGGTAATCGTAATCTTCGTCAAGAAGAAGTTTCGTAGAAGAATTCTTGACAGTCAGATTTGCTGCTACTGCAGTACCGTCCTCAAGAGAGTAAGCGACATTGAGGCCCTTTCCTTCGGTAGCGGAAACAACGTTGTCCTTAACGGTAAGAGTTCCCTGAATCTTCTCAAGGTCCGGCTTCGGAATACCATGCACCGGTAGCTTCGGTGAGCCAATTCGCTGCGCTCTCATCGGGAGTAATGTTCTGAAGAACAGTAGCGCTTCCAGTGATAAGGTCAGCAGTACCCTGCCAGTGATCGACTTCCAGCATCTGGACAGCCTTAGTCATAGTCTCGTCAAGGGTAGCTTTGTTTTCTTCGGGAGAAAGGACTTCGCCCTTTTCTTCGTGTTTGCAGGACACTGCCAAGCAGGCCGCTGCGGCTAAAAGTAAAAATACCTTTTTCATAATATAAATTTGAAATAGATTTCGCTTTGTCGCGCAAAGATAGTAAAAATATCTCAGCAACACCTTTATTAGATGCATTAAGCCCCGGATTTGTTGCATTTTTTTGGGATACTTCAAAAATCCTCTTATATTTGCAGTCCTTTTCACATGGAGAGATGCTCGAGTGGCTGAAGAGGCACGCCTGGAAAGCGTGTGTACCCCCAAAAGGGTATCGCGAGTTCGAATCTCGCTCTCTCCGCGCAATGCAATGCACTGACAATTGCCGCACTTCTTGTGCGGCAATTTTTGTTGCTGCGCCAGCCAAAACGAGAGCTAGCTTTCGTTTTGACTGACGCTGCAGCAAATAGGGTCGGTTCCCGACCCGCAAGTCAGTGCATTGCTCGCGGAGACGCGAGACGAGCGAGGCCCCCGGCCGAGCTAATCTCGCGAGCGAGCCCACCTCACGCGGCTGATGCCGCTATCGGTCCTCCGCGCTTCCCCTCCCTCCCCGGCGCAGCCCCGGTAGACACTCCGCACTCATTTTCGCCAAGATGAAGCCAGGCGATTTGCCGTACAGCATATTCTGAGAGGGGCATGTTGGCTTCATATGACGAAATCGGCCTGTGAAGCCAGGCCGAAGGCCTCAGAGACCGTTCTGGCAGGGGTACTCTGGCTTCATCCTGGCAGAAATCCCACAAATCTCCATTTCCGCGAAGTAGCGCCACAAAAATTCGCTGCAAAATGCCCTACAAGCACTTCTGGGCTGGGGTGGGTGTGGCGCTGTGGCCTTTCAAAGGGTGTGGCGCCACAAACCCAAAACAAAAAAAGGCCCCACAAGCCACTCTAGAGGGGGTACCATGTGGCGCTAACTGACGAAATACAAAAAGCGGCGCCAAAAACATAGAAAATGGCGCCGGAAAGAGGAAAAACCTGCCGTTCCGCGCCAAAATCCCGTAAAAAAGCGCCGGAAGGTGGAAAAACCAACCGATCCGCGCCAAAAAACCGGAAAACGGCGCCGCGCTGTCTTGCCTATATCTAGAAGAATTTAACTTCTTTTCCTTCAATCGCGCTCATCAGCGAGTTGCCGAGACGAGAGACGCCGAATCTGAAGAGATCCTTATTCATCCACTCAGGGCCAAGAATCCTCTCCCCTATCTCATAGTACTGGAGAGCCTCTTCTGCGGTAGAAACGCCGCCGGCGGCCTTGAAGCCGACCTTACGACCGGTCTTAGCATAGAAGTCCTTGATAGCCTGACACATAACCTCGGCTGCTTCGGGGGTGGCATTGACAGAGACCTTACCGGTAGAAGTTTTGATAAAGTCTGCGCCTTCTTCCATCGCCAGGAAGGAAGCTTTCCTTATAAGCTCAGGGGTCTTAAGAACACCGGTCTCGAGGATAACCTTCAGAACGACGCCCTTGCAGACCTGACGAATCTGACGAATCTCACGGCGGGCCTCTTCTCCATCACCGTCGAGGAAAGAATTGAGAGCCAGAACGATATCTATCTCGTCCGCGCCATTCTCGATCGCGAGTTCAACCTCGCGGACCTTTACCTCGAGGAAACTCTGCGAAGCGGGGAAACATCCGGCGACGCAGGTGACGTGGAGATCCTTCGAGGGACGGTTGTCACGAACCACCGAAGCGAAATTGGGATAAACGCAGATCGAAGCGGGAAGCGGATAATCCGGATACTCCTCAACGAGTTTGTTTACTTTGTCCACCAGGGACTTCACGTAGCTTGGAGTGTCCTCGATCCTGAGCGTTGTCAGGTCCATGAAGGAGAAGCACTTTTTCAGAACGGTCTTTTGATCCATAAGATTTATCATTATTGGTTATTACTTCTTTTTTAGGCACGGCCAGACGGGCGATCGATTCGACCCGGGCTAGAGAATCACGGCGGGCCAGGGAATCACGCCGGGCCAGAGAATCACGGCGGGCCAGCGAATCGCGCAGGGCCAGCGAGTCGCTTATCGCGAGAGAATCGAGCCTGGCAAGTGAATCGCGCAGCGCTCCGCGATCAACGAACGAAGAGTCGTTGGGCCATAGTCCAAGGCTGTCGTCCTTAAAGCGGAGGGTATCGTAGCGGAACTTCTCCGGTCTGTAAGGCGAGAATTTCACCCTATTCTGAATAGCATCCTCGATGGCCTCGAGACGCTTTGCCTGGCGGCCCAGCTTCGAGCCGGCAGACTTCAGAATCTTAGCATATTTGTCCGGTTTACGGAGGTAGTGCCTGACCGAAGCGTCGTAGTCTTCGACCGTGTAGCCGTATTTGTCGAAGATAGGGGCATAGATGTTAGAGGTATCTGCCGTCTTACGGGCGCGCTGGTTCTGCGCAATCCACTGATCCGCCATGAACATGTCTACATATATGTCTGACAATGTAGAGGCAGGGATTACGCGCGAACGGCGAGAGCAACAAACGAGCGCCAGCGCAACCAAAACAAGCGGCAGAACCTTTTTCATACTACCTCAACTGAGCTCCGAAATTCTGCTGGTAAGCCTTAAGGATACCGTCCATCGCCCTTTCAACATCCTGATCGGTAAGGGTCTTTTCGAGATCCTGGAGTACGAATCCGAGAGCATACTGCTTCTTCCCTGCCGGGATCTTGTCTCCACGGTAGACATCGAACAGAGTAACGCTCTTAAGGAGTTTTTTGGCCTGCTTGAAAGCGGTCTGGCGAAGGTCTGCGTAAGAGACCGTTTCATCAAGCAGCAGCGCAAGATCGCGCCTTACCTCAGGGAACTTGGGAAGCTCCTTGAAGCTGACCTTACCGCGCTTGATAAGAGTAAACAGAGCGGGCCAGCAAATCTCGCATACGAACACGGGCTGCTTGACTCCGAACTTCTTCGCAAGGGCAGGATTGACAGTTCCAAGAACTGCGAGCTGCATGCCCTGGCCGGGAAGTTTATAGACTACGCCTTCGGAGAAAAAATCCGAAGGAGCGGCATCTGCCCACATCTGATACAGATCTATTCCGTAGCGCTTCATAAGGAGCTCGAAGACTCCCTTGAGGGCGAAATAGTCGCTCTTTCTGGGAGCGAGATTCCAAGATTTTTCGGGAGTTCCACAGATCGCGAGGCAGAATGCTGCATGTTCCTCATAGCCCTCGAGAGTCTCTCCAGACTTTTCCGGAAGTCTCTGATATACAGAGCCATACTCGAAGATCTTGAGAGAATTCATCTGACGGTTCGCGTTGTAGGCGACAACCTCGAGCGCGTTCAGAATAAGGGTCTGCCTCATCGCATTAAGATCGCTGCTCAGAGGATTGACGATCTTTACGGTATGGTCTGCCGGGAAGGTCTGAAGTCCTTCGTAATAGTCGCTCTTCGTAATCGAATTGTTCATCGTCTCTACGAAACCGTTTGCGGCGAGGAAATTCGAAATGGAATTGCGCACGGCCTCCGGCTCCGGTGAAGGGGTCGGGCCTACAGACATCTTCATATGTTTAGGCAGGTCTATATTGTCGTAGCCATAGATACGGAGGATCTCCTCAACGACATCACACTCGCGGGTGACGTCCACCATATACTGAGGCGCCAGAACGGTCACCTTAGCGCCCTCGCGCGCGACGAACTCGTACTGAAGCGCGGTCAGGATCTTGTCCATGGTCTCATGGCCGATCTTCTTGCCGATAAACGCCTCGATTCGGTCATAATCAAGCTCGATCTTCGCACGCCCTACGGGGTTGGGATAGCTCTCGAACACATTGCCGGCGACCTTTCCGCCTGCGAGCTCAATCGCGAGCACGGCGGCCCTCTTCAGGCCGAACAGCGCCATCTCGGGATCGGCCCCACGCTCAAAGCGGAACGAGGCATCGGTCTGGAGCTGCTGGCTCTTGCTGGTCTTACGGATGCTGCCCGGATCGAAGTAGGCACCCTCGAGGAAAAGGTTCACGGTCTCGTCCGTGACCCCGCTGTCTTCGCCTCCGAACACGCCCGCGATACACATTGGCCCGCGGGGGCTGGCGATGACCATATCGGTCGCGCGGAGCTTGCGGTCCACGCCGTCAAGCGTCCTGATCGGTTCGCCTTCGGCAGCACGGCGGACAATTACGGTCCCCTCCGCGACCTTGTCGGCGTCGAAGGTATGGAGCGGCTGGCCGAGCTCGAAGAGAACGTAGTTCGAGATATCTACGATATTGTTGATCGGGCGGCTGCCTACTGCCGTCAGGCGGTCCTGCATCCACTTCGGGGACGGGCCTACCTTGATTCCATGGATCGTAAGGCCGCAGTAGCGCGGGGCGCCGTCGGGGTCCTGGACCTCTACTTTAAGCCCATGGCCACCCTCCTCGCGCGGAAGGGCCGCGAACGCCGCCTCTGCCTCGGGCTTGCGCAGCTCACACGGGATCCCGCGGAGAGTCAGGTAGGCGTACAGGTCGCGCGCAACGCCCCAATGCGAGGCGGCGTCTACCCTGTTCGCAGTAATCTCATACTCAATCACGGCCTGGGACTCGATCCCAAGGTATTCCTTCGCGGGGGTTCCTACGGGCGCATCGGCGGGCAGGACCTTGATTCCGGAGTGGTCCTCGCCGATTCCGAGTTCATCGTCGGCGCAGATCATACCGAAGCTCTCGACCCCACGGATCTTGGACTTCTTGATCTTGAAATCGCCGGGGAGGACGGCACCTACCTGGGCGAAAAGGACTTTCTGTCCTGCGGCAACATTGGGCGCGCCGCAGACTACCTGGACGGGCTCGGGGCCGCCGTCATCGACGGTAGTTACGTGGAGGTGGTCAGAATCGGGGTGAGCCTCGCAGGTAAGAACCTTCGCTACTACCACATTCTTCAGGCCGCCTTCAATGACTTCGGTCTCTTCTACCGAATCCACTTCGATGCCGATCGAGGTCATAGCCTCTGCGATCTCCTGCACCGAAAGCCCACACTTCAGATAATCCTTTAACCAATTGTAACTGAGCTTCATATTATTTTAATTCATTTTCGTCAAACAATGCTGCGACATACTGCTTGCTGTCGAAGTCTTTAATGTCGTCTATTCCCTCACCTACTCCTATCCAGCGGATAGGAATTCCGAACTGGTCTACCAGGCCTACCGCGACTCCGCCTTTCGCCGTTCCGTCCATCTTTGTAAGGGCGAGGCTGGTGATATCGGTCGCACGGGCAAACTCCTTAGCCTGCTGGAACGCATTCTGGCCGGTACTGGCATCGAGGACCAGCAACACCTCATTGGGCGCTGTAGGGACTGCCTTACGTACGGAGTTACGTATTTTTGTAAGTTCGTTCATCAGATCGATTCGGTTGTGGAGGCGGCCCGCTGTGTCGATAAGGACGACGTCCGCGCCCTTGGCGGCTGCGGACTTGACCGTATCGAACGCTACGGCCGCCGGGTCGGAACCCATCTGCTGCTTTACAATATCTACGCCGGCGCGCTCCGCCCAGACGGAAATCTGGTCCACGGCCGCAGCGCGGAAGGTATCCGCGGCGCCGAGCATCACCTTCTTTCCTTCGGCGGTAAACTTCCGGGCGAGCTTACCAATTGTAGTAGTCTTACCTACTCCGTTAACTCCCACCACCAGAATAACATAGGGCTTCGCCGCCTCCATATCGAAGGACTTCGAAGCGTCTGCCATCAGGCCCTCAATCTCCTCTCGGAGCATCGAGGTAAGTTCTTCCTTGGACATGTATTTATCCTTCGAAACCCTCTCTTCAAGGGCATCGATTACCTTCAGAGTAGTATCCACTCCCATGTCCGATTCGATCAGGGCTTCCTCTATCGCATCGAGGGTATCGTCGTCGACTCTGGAACGGCCGACTATCGCTCTGCTGATCTTCTGAAAAAAGCTGATTGCCATAGCCGACAAATATACAAAAAATCCGGCGCTTATTGCGTCGGATTTCTCTATAGTATGTATGAAATTACTTCTTCTCGAAGTATTCCTTTGCCTTGCTCTCCTCTACGAGGTGCTCTGTGAAGACATAAGCGCCAGTTTTGGGAGACTTTTCCATGCGGATGCACTTGACCATGCTCTTGGCACCGGACTTAGCTGCGAATGTTGCAACGGCTTTCTTTGCCATAGTTTATCCTCCTGAAAATTTACTTGATTTCACGATGTACCGTCACCTTC
>ONOI01000024.1 GCA_900319375.1 uncultured Bacteroidales bacterium
AAGATTTTCCTTTCCAGGCCCGAAGACGGGGCAGCGGCCCAGATTGCTGTTACCTCTTCCATGGCCGAGCAAGTCGCGGTACGCGGCCTTTTCCTCCCTTCGCCCTCACACACTGTCTCTTTCCTGAGCTACGACAACGTCTGCTCGTCGCTGGATCTGATGGCGGAGCTCAATTTCAACACCCTCTTCGTATGCTCTTGGGCGGCTACTAAAGCCGCATGGGACAGCGACGTCCTGGTTCGAGAGACAACCTACACTAGCGCGAAGCAGGGCAATATGTATGCGAACTATACCGGCGGCTCGGGCGATGCTCTTAAAGACATTATCTCCGAAGCCCACAAACGCGATATCAAGGTAGTCCTCTGGTTCGAATACGGCTTCATGCACCGCGTAGGCGGAGTGGATATGAACGATCCTCTGCTCGCGAAGCATCCCAATTGGATAGGAATCGACAATAAGGGAGGATATGCCAACTACAACGGCAACGACTTCTATCTCAACGCCTTCGACCCTGAGGTACGCGGCTTCTTCCTCTCTCTTATCGAGGAGGTCATGACCAAGTATCCGGAGGTAGACGGAATCCAGGGCGACGACCGTATGCCGGCCATGCCGATCAATTCCGGCTATGATCCCGTAACTTCGGCGGCCTACCTCGCCGCGGAAGGAACAGAACCCCCGGCAAACTACCTCAGCAACAAATTCCAGCAGTTCAGGCTTCGCATCCTGAATGATTTCGCTGGAGACATATGGAATCTCGTCAAGGGCATCAAGCCCACGGCGGCCGTATGTTTCAGCCCCAACAATTACCCGTGGTGCCTGAATAACCTGATGCAGGACTGGCCTACATGGGTGGCGGAAGGACACGCAGACCTGATAAGTGTGCAGTGTTACATCCCCGCCAATTATGAGAATTATGTAACGCTGTCCTTACGTTATGTGGACAGAACCAAGTTGAATCCGGTAATGATTCTTAAGAACGGAAGCAAGATCCTCTCCGAAGAGGATATCAGAAGCGAACTCGCAGTCAACCGTAAGATGATGACTTGCGGAGAATCTCAGTTCTGGTTCGACGGAATCAAGGAACGTGCGGATCTTTTCCGCGAACTTTACCCCAATAAAGCTGTAAACCCGCTATGATGAAACGTTATTTAGCCGCTTTTGCTCTGCTGGCTTTCATGCTGGCAGGATGCAAGGATAACAACCCTACTCCCACTCCTGAGCCCGAACCGCAGCCTGAGGTTCCCGTTTTCGCAGCTCCTACAAACCTCAATGTAGAGACTCCGGACGGCATCTCAGCTGTCCTTACCTGGGAGAACGCCTCTACCGACTACGACGGAGTAGAGGTCCAGAAAGCAGGCCCCTCGGGTAAATATAAGATGATGGGCAACGTCCCTGCCGGAGTTATGATTTTTACAGACAAGGACTTCACAGAGAACGGAAAGTACTCTTACCGTATCTGTACCTTCAAGGGTAATACCTACAGCGACTATGCTATTGTAGACTTTACTATTGACGGTATTCCGGAACCGACTCCTGAAATAAGCGTTACCTCGATCAGCAATGAACCGAATATGCTGGTCATCAATTATACTGTTACGGATGATCTTGGCGGTTCGGTCAAGAACGGTATAGTCTGGACTACGGATTCTACTGACCCTTCGCTGGAAAACGGCGAATCCTTCGAGTATTGGAAGAACCTTCGAAAGGGAGCCAGCGGAATCGGTATTCTGCTGAATCCGACTTGTCCGGTAAAGGTCAGAGCCTACGCAAAATCTATTACCGAAGGTACAGTAGGCTATTCAGAGACCATCGAAGTTAATCCGGCACAGCAGCCCGCTCCTTACAACGTGTCCTATGAGGACATAACCCCTTCCGAACTCCCTTCGGAAATCAAGGTCTATAAGGCCCATACTACAGTAACCGGACATCCGCTCAATATCTGGTATTCAATTGCCGATCTCTCTACCGGCAATGTAACCCTTAGAACTATCTGTACCGACTCCGGTAAACAGAAATCGAGTGCGATGGCAAAGGCACAGACCGAAAATCCCTATGTCTTCGTCAACGGAGGTTACTTCGGAGGAAATGCTTCGGTCAGCTATGTCCTCGACAAGGGAGTACAGAAAGCAGAGAACGAGTCGTTCCTCGCCCGCAAGAAGTCCTATTATGTCTCCAGAGGAGTTTTCGGTGTTACTTCCGATGCCAAGAGTTCAGTCAACTGGAGGTTCGGACGCAGCGTCTCGGGTGGCCCTTACTTCTACGATACTCCCATCCCTCAGATAGACGGCGCTCCGGAACTTTCTCCTTCCAAGAACTTCCCTTCACCGGCTATCGATCCCGGCTACTATAGCGCTATCGGAGGCGGTCCGGTCCTCGTAAAAGACGGAAAGATCAGGATCAACTTCGTAATGCTGGACGATGTCTATCTGTCTAACTTCGAACTTTTCCCCTCTGATATCTACAACAGGTCTACCCGTCAGCCAAGAACTGCTATAGGCTGTACTGCAGACGGTAAGGTAGTCCTGATGGTGGTAGACGGCCGCAATACCGGCGTCAGCGAAGGTGTAATTCTTACTGACCTTGCACGCCTGATGACGGGAGTAGGCTGCGTGGATGTTATGAATCTCGACGGCGGCGGTTCGTCTGTATTCTGTGTAGGATCGGACATGACCGTACTGAACAGACCTACAGACGGTACTGAAAGAGCTGTCGTTTCTGCAATAGGATTTGCTAAGAAATGAGAGTAGCTGTCGTCATACTTAACTGGAACAACCTGGATTACCTGAGGCTCTTCGTCCCGGGCATCCTCTCTTCGTTGGGTCCGGACGACAAACTCTTTGTTGCAGACAGCGGGAGTACAGACTCCTCGCTGGATTATTTAAAGGAAAACCATCCCGAGGTGGGGCTCATCCCTCTCGGGAAGAACTATGGATTCGCGGAGGGCTACGACCGTGCGCTGGAAACGATCAGCGATGCCGAGTACTTCCTTCTGCTGAATTCCGACATAGAAGTGGGGGAGAACTGGCTCGAGCCGCTCGTACGGTGGATGGAAAACCATCCGCGGTGCGGCGTCTGCGGGCCGAAGCTCCATGCGCTGGACGCCGCCGCAAACGGCGGCTGGGCGCGCACAGACCGCTTCGAATATGCAGGCGCCGCGGGCGGATGGCTGGACTATTATGGGTTCCCGTACTGCAGGGGGCGTGTGCTCCAAAAGGTGGAGATGGACCATGGGCAGTATGACGAGCCTGCGAAGGTGTTCTGGATCACGGGCGCTTGCCTTATGGTGCGCTCGAAACTCTGGCGCGAGCTCGGCGGGCTGGACCGTGAGTTTTTCGCCCACATGGAGGAGATTGACTTCTGTTGGCGCGCTCAGATAGCGGGCCACGAAGTCTGGACGGTCCCGGAGGCGGTTGTGTGGCATATTGGCGGGGGCACCCTGTCGCCGGCCTCGCCGCTGAAACTGAAGCTGAACTACCGCAACTCGGAGTGGATGCTCCGAAAGAACCTGCCGGCGACTCTTGGCCCCCGCAAGGCCCGCGCCCGGATAGCGGTAAGAAGGCTGATCGATTTCGGGACTCAGGTGGCTTATCTGCTGCAGGGTAAGTTCCCGTATGTAAGGGCAGTGTCCGAGGCCCGCCGTGAGGCTTCAAGGAGGCAGGTAGTCCCGACTGAGGCCGGGGCGAAGGTAGCGCTTTCGAAGGTGAGGATTATTGCGGCATGGGCCTTCAAAGGCAAAAAAGTATTCGATTATTTGAGAAGATATGAAAGTAGTAATTGACGGAGCCGGTGAGGTAGGATCACACCTTGCCAAATTGCTCTCCAGGGAGGGTAATGAAGTAACCGTGATGGATAACGACGAGAAGAGACTCGAAGCTATTTCCAATACGGCCGATGTAGGTGCGGTGGAAGGAGAGCCGAGCTCGATAGCCGCTATGAGAAGGGCGGGAGTAGACGAGGCGGATCTCTTTATCGCTGTCTTCCCCCATGTAAATCAGGAGGTTAACCTAATCGCCTGTATGTTTGCAAAGAAGCTCGGCGCGAAGAAAGTCGTCGCCCGTATCCACAACGATCTTCTCGGCGCGGAGCCGAAGAAGATGATACGCGAGACGGGAATCGATATGACCTTCTGTCCGGAGAAGATTGCATCGGACGTCATAGTCAGCCATATAAAGAGGGGACTCAACTCTGATACTCTCGATTTTGTTGGCGGTAAGCTCCAGCTTGCAGTCTTCAGGATGGGTGAGGAAAGCCCTATCCTCGACACAAAGTTGATTGACTTCGTACAGGAATTCTCTGTAGAAGAGGCATCTCAGTTCCGCGTTATCGCTATTACACGCGACGAAAAGACTATCATCCCGCGCTTCGACACTAAATTCAAGTTCGGCGACATAGTCTATATAATGATAAAGAAGACCGGGCTTAAAAAGCTAACCAACTATCTGGGTGTCAGTGATATAGATGTAGATAAGGTAATGATAGTGGGAGGCGGTACGGTAGGTACTATGACCGCGGCTTCGCTTTTCGGCGACATAGAAGATATTAAGGTTATTGAGGTAAACCACAACCGCTGTGTTGAGGTCGATGAAATTCTCGACGACAGTATCCTAGTAGTAAACGGCGACGGCCGTAACCCTGACTTCCTCGTTGAAGAGGGTATTATGAGCTACGACGCCTTCGTTGCAGTAACCGGAAACGACGAAGCCAATATTCTGGCCTGTGTAGCGGCAAAGAAATTCGGTGTGCCGCGCACCATCGCTGAGGTTGAGAACATCGAATATGTAAGCCTCGCCGAAGAGATGGGTATCGACCTGGTAGTCAATAAGAAACTCTCGTCTGCAAGCCTCATCTTCAAGATGACCCTGAGCGACAAAGCCAAGTTCATACGCTATATGAGCGGTACTAAAGCGGAGGTACTCGAGTATACCGCCGCCAAGGACAGCGCCATCACCCGAGCGCCCCTGCGGGACATCGATTTCCCAGAAGGCGCTGTCGTCGGCGGCGTTCTCCGCGATCAGGATGCGATTATCGCTGTAGGAAGTACCGTCATTCAGGACGGCGACAGGGTAGTAGTGTTCGCCCTGCCCAGCGCCATCAAAGCAGTAGATAAAATGTTTAAATAGTGTACTATGGGAATTCGTGAACAATTCGCATCACTCGACGCGGTTAACCTGAACCTCGGCAGCGGCACCGGCCTCGTAATGAGCATCGTGCTCGGCCTCATCATGTTCGGAATCGCCTTGAATATCAAGGCCTCCACCCTTAAGGAAGTGTTTGTAAAGCCTAAGTCCATCCTTACCGGAGTCGTCCTCCAGTGGATAGGTCTTCCTCTCGTAACCTTCCTTCTGATTATGATCCTGAATCCGATCCTTACCCCTATGGTATGTCTCGGAATGCTCCTCGTCGCAAGCTGTCCCGGAGGCAACATCTCCAACTTCATGAGCACCTTCGCCAAGGGCAATATCGAACTGTCGGTAAGTATGACTGCCGTATCAACAATAGCTTCCCCTGTCATCACCCCCTTCAACTTCTGGCTCTGGGGTAATCTCTACCTCAAGTATGCCGGAAAAGTAGGAGAACTGACTATCCCTCAGCTCGTCATTCCTTTCAAGGATATCTTCGTTACGGTATTCCTGATTCTCGGAGTTCCCATCATCCTGGGTATGCTCTTCGCCCATTTCTGGCCGAAAGCAGCTGAGAAGATGAAAAAACCTGCCTCTATTTTCTCGCTGGCAGTCTTCGGTGTGATGGTCCTCGGTATGTTTATCCCGAACTGGCAGCTCTTCGTCAAGTACATCATCTTCATCTTCCTGCTTGTGCTCGTCCACAACGCCAGCGCGTTCGGCACCGGCTTCGGCGGCGCTACCCTTATGAGGCTCCCGAAGAAGGACAGACGATCAGTTACTATTGAGGTAGGTATACAGAATTCCGGCCTCGGACTCACGCTCCTTCTCAATCCGGCTATCTTTAAGCCTGAGATCTGGAACAATCCCGAAACCGGAATTATGTACGGAGGTATGCTGTTCGTCACCGCCTGGTGGGGAATCTGGCACATCATCTCCGGCCTGACGCTCGCGAGTATCTTCCGCGCACGTCCACTGGAAGACTGAAAAATCAGTTTTTCAAAATTGTATCCAAATTAGACATTATGAGACTCGAAAGGGTCTCATAATGTCGTTTTTGCTTATTTAATTAATTATTTATTTATACCTTTGCAGCCTCAAACGAACATTGTAGACTATGAATAAAAAATTCTTTTTGTTTCCGTTGATGGCCGCCTTGTTTTTCTCATGCAATCCCGAAGAAGGGCCTGATAAATATGACACTATACTAGCGCAATACGAGGGAGATTATCAGGTCGAATCGATGGAATTCACCACTCAAGAAGGGAAGACCGTGGTCGTGGACCTGAATAATGATAAAATGGCATCAAATGATCTATTGAGCGAAATCATTGTTCTGCATAGTGGTGCATCCAGGATGGGGACTAAGTTTATTCCAAGTTATGGTAAAATGTCTGGGATGCTGGATGTGAAGATTCCTGTTATGGACTATTATAATACCGTATACGGTTATTATGATTGGTCTGTTTCGCCCTCTATACATTGCTTCCTTGATGTGAGCATCAACGAAGATGGCTCCTTGACTTCAAGTACTTTAGACCATCTGGAATGGCCGGATGAAGAACGGATTGGAATGAAAGCTTTCGGAGGCGTGTCAATCAAGAATGCAGAGCCCGGTCGTATCGATCTTTCCGTGGAACGCTATATGGTCTATGACTATAGAACATCAAAAGAAATGATAGGGAAGGTATCTGTTATACTCTCAAGGTATGATGCTGAGTAATAGCCGAATATCACTGGCGTTATTGCTTCTTCTTGCCTGTCCGGCCTTGGCTTTTAGCCGACCGGACAGTCGTTTTTTCTCAGTTCACGGTCTTGTCACGGACTCGGAGTCTGGGGAAACGTTGATCGCAGCAGGAGTATCGTGCGGCTCGGAAGGTACCGTTACAAACGAATTCGGCTTCTACTCTTTTTCTTTGCCGGAAGGAGAGTGCGAGCTTGTATTCAGTTATATCGGTTACGAATCTGTTACAAAGCGTTTTTTGCTGTCTGGAGATATGACGCTCAACATCTCGTTGACTCCGGGAGTTCAGCTGGAGGCTTCTACGGTTGTGGGGAGAGCACAAACGGGAGTGCATGCGACAAGATCAGGATCAGTAGAATTGTCCAAAGCCCAGATAAAGAGCACCCCCGTGTTGTTCGGTGAAGCCGATGTCCTCAAGACCATACAACTTCTTCCCGGAGTGCAAAGCGGAGCAGACGGTTTTGCAGGGATATTCGTGCGCGGAGGCGGAGATGATGAGAATCTTTTTCTGCTTGACGGCGTGCCTCTCTATAATCCGGCTCATGCCTTTGGACTGTTTTCTGTCTTTACCCCGGATGCGGTAAAGAAGACTACGTTCTACAAAAGTGATTTCCCCGCACGTTTTGCTGGCCGAGCATCATCAATTATAGATGTGAGGACTGTCGACGGCGACATGAATGTCCTGCACGGGAGTGTCAGTGCGGGGCTTCTCAGCGACAAGTTCCACATAGACGGCCCGATTGTCAAGGGTAAAACTTCGTTCAGCCTTACGGGCAGGGCAGTTCACACATTCTTCCTGGCCCCTTTGCTCAAGACCAAGGAGTCGGAAAGGAACTATTATTTTTACGACATCAATGCTAAACTGAGCCATAAGTTTTCAGACAAGGACAGAGTTTATTTCGGAATATACTCTGGCAAAGATTATTACAAACAGTATTCTTCGTCGGACTGGACGGAAGGAAAAACACATTTCACTTCGGATAGCAACTCTAATCTGCTTTGGGGTAATTCTATGGCTTCTTTCCGTTGGAATCACGTGTTCGGAAGCCGTCTCTTTTCCAATACGACTGTTTTTGTCAACAAATATGACGGCAGAACAATTTCCGGCAGCAGCAGTGCAAGTGAGTCTGAGGATGAGTATTCTTCTACAACAAGCGACTATCTTTATACAACAGGTGTGACCGATTCAGGTATCAAGATGGATTTTGACTGGGCGCCGATCCCACGGCACTCCGTCCGGTTCGGAGTGAGCGCAATCAGGCACCTGTTCCGTCCTGAAAGCATCCTTACGGAACTACAGGCAAAAGATAAGTCAAGCCCTGCAGTAGATACGACAAAATCTGAAAACCTTGTGTCGGACTTCGTAGGAGGAGAGTTTGGAGTCTATGCTGAAGACGATTTTACGATCGGTACCAGAATGAGAGTTGCTGCAGGCCTGCATATGGCTGTGTTTACAACTCAGGGTAAGACTTACTACCGCCCCCAGCCCCGGATTTCGTTGCGTTACGATTTCGATGGAGGATATTCCCTGAAGGCAGGTTATTCGAGAATGTCACAGTATATTCACAGGCTTTCGTCCAGCGTTCTCACGATGCCTTCTGACAATTGGGTTCCGATTACGAGCAAAATCCGTCCGTTGACTTCAGACCAGTTCAACATTGGTGCCCTGTGGACGGGACAGCCTGCCTGGGAGTGTTCTCTCGAGGGTTTTTATAAAGTCTCGGATGCCGTACTTGATGTCCGTGATGGTGCAAGCGCAGGAACAGGCGCCTCAGACTGGGACCGAAATGTTTCACTTGGAGAGGGCCTGTCTTATGGGGCAGAACTGCTCGTAAGGAAAACCGAGGGCAAAACTACCGGGTGGCTGGCATATACTTTGTCGAGGACGACGCGCGTTTTCCCTGATGGAAGCATAAACAATGGCAAACCATTTCCGTTCCGTTATGACCGGCGTCACGTCATTACGCTATGTGTTGACAATAAACTGAGTGATAAAGTCTCTCTTACTGCCTCATGGCATTTTGCAAGCGGGCAGATGGTTACCGTGCCTACCCGGGTAGTGTCGTCTTATGATGTGAATGGAACTGATCGGATGGGCTTTTATATTCCGGCGAGGAACAACTACAGGCTTGAGCCTGATCACAGGCTCGATCTCAGTATCAGCATAGTCAATCGAAAGAAAAGGGGAACCGGAACGTGGAATATAGGAGTCTATAATGTATACGCTCACAAAAATACCCTGTCACTCGACTATGGTCTGAAAGGAGATTTGATTGGAGTGCAGTACGGCGATGAAGCCTACGGTTATTACGCGCGCCTTGAGATCAACAGACTGTCAGCATTGCTTTTTATCCCTTCCTTTAGTTACACCTATTCTTTTTGACAAATGAGAAGATATATCATACCTTTGTGTTTGTGCTTGATTGCAGCGGCCTGTAAGGATGAACTCCGGACTCCGTCTGATGATTTGCCAGAGACGGTTCTTTTGCTCGACGGGTGGCTTAGTTCCGCGGATACGCTCCATACTATAAAAGTAGCGGCAAGTTCCTTGTCAAACGGCATTATTGAAGCTAGAGACGTAAAAGTAAGCATATATGTAAACGGCGTCCTTAAGGATGAATCAGATTCAGTAACTGTTCAGAATTATTGTACATCCGAATTCGTCCTCAAGGCTTGTTTCGGTCCTGGGGATCTGGTGGAAGTCAGGGCGGACAGTCCAATGGGTAGTGCCAGAGCCTCGTCTGAGATTCTTCCTGCTCCGACTGTGTCGAACTTGACTTACGAGGGTAATCTCAGAATGTCCTATTACGATTATTCTGAAAAGCGGGAAGGTGACTTTGACCTTTTCCGATTTGATCTGCATGATGTCCCCGGGAGGGGGAATAATTACCATATAGGAATTTTTCGTACGTCCCGACACGTCCTTGTGTCGAGTGAATCCGATAATCCATATATTTACCATAATCCGGTAGGTTTTACCATTGACTATCCTTTGGAGAAGTTTGCCGCCTACAATATGCTCGAACCGGCGATGCAGCAGGACTGGGGAAAGACTGAGTATTCCAATTCTGATTTTGTCCTGTTTGATGACCGTTTCTTTGACGGAGAAACATACAAGGTTTCAGTTTTATCCCTTCCATATTCGTCTCTACGCTATTCATATGGCGAAGGAGAAGTATGGTCCTTTATGAAGAAGGCTATCGTCCGGGTAGAAGCAGTTTCAGAAGATGCTTACCGCTATTATTCCGGCGTGGAGTATTCCGTAGGAGGCAATTCCGGATTATCGGCTTTCAATGAACCGCCCATTCCTCCATACAATGTAGAAGGAGGAATAGGATTTGTCTGTTTTGCCTCAGCTGTAGAGTTGGATGTGAATCTGCCTGAGGTCTTATATGGATGGGGAATAGACTAGTTGTCTTTATTCCTTGCAGCAGCCTTCTTTGCGGGGGAGATACTCGCCGTGGAGTCCTTCGGTGAGTTCTTTCTCGGTAGCTTCGCGCACTGACACGACCTTTCCGCTGAAGTTCAGCGTTTTTCCGGCCATAGGGTGGTTGAAGTCCATTGACACGGAGTCTTCCTTGACTGCAGCAACCGTGCCCTGGAGCACGTGACCGTCCTGGTTCATCATAGGGATGGTGTGGCCTATGACCAGAAGGTCGCGGCGTACCTCTCCGTCAATCATAAACGCAGCGAGGGGGATGTCGATCACCTGCTGGGGGTTGTGGACGCCATAACCCTCCTCGGGGCTGAGGGTGAAGGCATATTCTTCGCCCGGCTCCTTGCCTGCGACTTCCTCTTCGAAGCGGGGAAGAAGCATTCCGGTGCCGTGGATGTATTCAAGTGGTTTTTCCGCTGAGGCGCTGTCGGCGACCGCGCCGTCAACTACAAGAGTGTAGCTAAGTGCTACCACTTTGTTCTTTTCTACTTTCATTATCCGTTGAAATCTACATTTGTGAATGCTAATGTGGGAATAAGTTTGGCCATGCATGGTCTGGCATCATCGCCGGCGGCTATGAGGTTCTTCCACAGCTCACGGAAATTGCCGGTGATGAGCATACCGCTCACAGGGCTGGTTATGACCCCCTTCTCGAAGCGGAAGCCTTCGATTCCATATGAGAAATCGCCCGTAGCGGAGTTGCAGTTTCCGCCGTTGAAACCGGTAACGAGGATGCCTTCGCCGCACTTCTTGAGGATCGAGTCGCGGTCCGAAGCCCCGCCGAAAGGCATCAGGTGGGCCCTGGTGCAGTCTTCGACCGTGGGCGAAATCTCCATTTTCTTGGAGATGTACGTGTTGATGAAGTACTGCTTCACCTCACCGTTTTCGATGACGGGCCCGGGCTTGGTCGCTACGCCTTCCGAATCGAACAGACGCGAACCCGACTGGCCCTTGATGTGGGCGTCGTCAAGTATCGTAAGCCCCTCGCTGAACATTTTCTTTCCGAGCGAACCGTTCATAAACGAATTACCCTGCTGGAGGGAATAGCCTCCGAGCGCGTTCAGGACGGGCGTAACGAGCTTCGAAGCTACATTCGATTCGACCACCATCTTGTATTTCCCGCCCGCAAAGGGCTTCGCTCCAATCTGCGCCGCTGCGCGGCAAATGGCAGTCGTCCCTACGTCTTCAAGCCTCAGCCCGCTCTTCGAAGGCGACGATTCCCACCAGAAACTGCTGTACTTCGAGCCATCCGTTGCCTCGACCGTCACCTCGACCCCGTATTCGAACGAAGTCTCTTTGTGGCGGCAGAAAAGCCCGTTGGAATCGAGCGTGACCGCATCGAATTCGGAGTCGGAATATTCGCCTTCTTCCGAAATCAGCCGGTATTCGGGCGTCTCGGGAATCTTGCCGGTTACTGTTGCCTTAAGCGCGAGATTCCTGCGCTCGTCGGCGGTAACTTTCGAATACTCAGGATCATAGAGTCCCAGCTCATCGCCGCTCCCGGCCGTCTTGCAACAGCGGGCCGGATCCGGCAGGTCGCGAGGCTCGTCAACGGCCAGTATCCTTGTCATCGCGACCGCCTTCGAGACGAAATCCCGCAGGCTCGCTTCGTCCAGCTGGTTGGTAGAGAAGGTACCGAAGCGCCCGTCTACAAACAGAGTCAGCGAAAGCCCACGGTCCAGGCAATGCGAGACTTTGTCGATCTGCCCGTCGAGGGTTGAGATAATATCGGAAACGCTCTTCGAGAGACAGACCCTGCTCTTCTGAGCTCCCTCCCTTGTCGCCAGGTCCATCGCCAGGCGCGCGAGTTCAAGTTCGTAATTCTCTATCATTGGGCTCCTCCTACCGTTAAGTTTTTGATAAGGACCGAAGGGATGCCGCAGCTGACCGGAGCGCTCTGCCCCTTGCCGCAGGTCCACCTGCCCGGATCCACCTTGAGATCGGCCGCGACAGCGACTATGTCTGCGAGGGCCTGCGGGCCGTTCCCGATTATGTTTATGTCCTTTACGGGCATCGTAAGCCGCCCGTTTTCAATCAGATAGCCGCTCTTGACGTAGAAGGTGAAATCGCCCTCTCCGATCTTGACTTCGCCGTTGGCGAATTCGTCGACATAGATTCCGCTGCCCGCCGTCTTGATGAGGTCTTCGACCGTCCCGTCCGCTCCGTTTTCCATATAGGTCGAGCGCATACGCGGGATGGGGTTGTAGCGGAACGATTCGCGACGGCCGTTGCCCGTCGGGGCGACTCCGTAGAAGGCGGCGCTGATGCGGTCATGGAGATAGGAAGTCAGCACGCCGTCCGTGACCATGTAGGTTTTCTGGCCGGGCACGCCCTCGTCGTCGTAGTTGCAGCTCCCGCGAAAGAAGGGGAGGGTAGCGTCGTCGACTATGTTGATGCCCTTACGGCATACCTGCTGGCCGATTTTGCCGGCGAAGATCGACTGGCCCTTGCGGTTGAAATCGGCTTCGAACGCGTGGCCCATGGCTTCGTGGAGCAGGATTCCGGAGGCTCCGGCGCCCATCACGACGCTCATCTGGCCTCCGGCAGGGCGGCGGGCCTGGAACATGGCATCGACCCCGTCCGTGGCTTCGGCCGCGACCTGGGCTATCAGCTCGTCCGTGAAGAATTCGACTCCCATTCGGAAGCTGCGCGAGGCGGTTTTCGTCTGGACCGAGCCTTTGCTCTGGTAGACTACTTGTACGCTCAGGCTGGCCATCGGGCGAAGGTCTGAGGTAAGCTCGCCAAGCGAGTTGTACATCAGTATTTCGCTGACTGAATAGCCCAGAAGGGCGATAACTTTCGCAACGCGGCTGTCTTTGGCGCGGATCAGGCTCTCGAGTTTATGGAGCCCGGGGAGGAAGTCCGCCGGGTTCGCCAGGCGCCAGTCCTGGACTATCGGGTAGAAGTTTGGTTTCTCGCCTTCGAACTTAGTTCGGGCGAAGCTTAGCTTGCTGCCCCCGGCGGCGATAGCCGATGCCGCTTTCGCCGCTTCGAGCAGCGAGCGCATATCTGTAGATTCGGAGTATGCGTAGCCGGTCTTTTCTCCTTCAAGAACGCGTATTCCGCAGCCGTAGTCGTTGGTGTAGCCGCCGGAAGAGACTTCGCCGTCGCGCAACATAAGGTTGCTGACAGTAGTATTTTCAAAGAAAAGATCGCAGTAAGAGCCGCCGGAGCGGAGAGCCTCACTGATCAGGGTCTCCAGCAGGCCTCGTCCGATGACGATCTGGCTGATTCCCTGGTTCACTTTACCCTTCATCAGGGCGGGAGAGGGATTGATAGCCACATCCACGATACGTCCATGGGATGTTGTGGCCTCCGGCCCGAACCCTGGCCTGTACTCTCTTGATAGCGAGTTCGGGGGAGTTGATCCAGAAATATAGCAGGGTAACCGTGTAGCCCAGAGTCTTTGCTTCGCGGATTATGTTCAGCAGCGAACGAGTCGCAAGGGTGGTTTCAATGCTGAAATCAGCTTTACGAGAAAGCAAATACCTGATTTTCAGGAGCATATAGCGGCTCGCCGATACCGAAGCACTGGACGGATCGAAGGGCGACAGGCTCTTTGCGAACTCGTCTGAGTTGACGAATTCCCTACATTCGAGCATCTCCGGAAGAAGGGTGTACGAGGCCGTCGTTTTCCCGGAGCCGTTGCATCCTGAAAGTATATACAGTCTAGGCATCCTTTCTTGTTACTCCGTATCCGAACAGGGCAAAATCGCCCTTCACCGGATCATCGGGCCATATTTCTTTGAATGCGTCAGTTATCTGCTGCGCAGTTACTATATCTTTCTGCTTTCTACTAGTCAGCCCAAGCGCCGCGGCTTGAGTGTAAACATGAACATCCAGAGGAATGATGAGATCTGCCGGACTCGTTTTCTTCCACAGTCCAAGGTCGACCTTCCCGTCGTCCCTTACCATCCACCTTCTCATCATGTTTATCTTCTTGTTCGCCGCCCTCTTATCCTCCTTCTGCCTGAATATCGTCGTCCTTATTTCACTTTGATTCAGTTTTTCTAAAGATTTATTATTTGAATAAAAATGAAATAAATGATTGCAGATAAGAGCGATTTCAGACCATTTGACGGTGCGGTGAAGGGAGGTGTTGTCGTCGCGGTAGTCGTGGGCCATTATGTAGTCGTAGGGACGCCACTGCATTTCGTCGAAAAGACGGGCGCAGTCGCGTACGATCATCGCTCTGCGGCCCCAGGCAAGGTGGGCCGAGAAGATGGCGGCTATCTCGATGTCCTGAAGCGATGCTCCGTTCTCGAGGAACTTACGCGGGAAGGCTATAGGATCTTCGAGAAAGTAGACTGGGTCGTTGTACGTCTCGGCCCAGTCTATGAGTTGCTGCTTCAGGTCTTGTTTCATTCGGGTATGTTTGCAAGAACTTCCTTAAGATACTCCCAGACGATGCCTATCGAAGGGATGTAGGTGCGCTCGTCGGGGGAGTGGGGGCTGAGGATGGTGGGTCCGCAGGAAACCATATCCCAGTGTGGATAAGCTCCGGAGAGGATTCCGCACTCGAGGCCGGCATGGATGGCCATCACCTTAGGCTCTTTGCCGAACTTACGGAGGTAGACTTCCTTCATGACCTTGAGGATGGTGGAATTGGGGTTCGGTTTCCATCCGGAGTAGGCGCCCGTGAATTCGATGCTGGCGCCGGCGAGATCGAAGACTGCCTTCATGCGGGCGGCGAGAGCCATCTTGGCCGTATCGACCGAGCTGCGAAGAAGGCTCTTGACGAACCATTTTCCGTCTTTCATTCCGACCATGGCAAGGTTGGTAGAGGTCTCGCAGAGGTTCTCAACCGATGCGCTCATCCTCTCGACGCCATCCGGGCATGCGAGAATAGCGTTGACGATGCGAAGGGCGTCTGCATCAGTGGCGCATTTGGGCGCGGCGGCCTCGGCGGGCTCGAGAACGAACTGCATGTCGGGGTCGGTTTCCGCGTACTCGCTCTTAAGCTCCGAGGCGAGCGTCTCCAGCTTGCCCGCAACCGCCGCTGCGTCCTTGACGAGAAGGGTTGCGAAGCACTCGCGCGGGATAGCGTTGCGGAGGGTACCGCCTTCGAGGTCCACGAGCTTTACAAGACCGGTCTCAAGCAGGCCGAGAAGGACCCTGGCCGCTACACGGTTGGCGTTGGCGCGATACAGGACTATGTCCATTCCGGAGTGTCCGCCCTGGCAGCCTTTGACCGCAAAGTTGAAGGTCTTATAGGCTGCTGGCGCGGCCTCGAGCTCGTATTTGCCTTCGGCCGAGGCGTCGAGTCCGCCCGCGCAGCCTACATAGAGCTCGCCTTCGGTCTCGGAGTCGAGGTTAATGAGGATATCGCCCTTGAGGATGCCGGGCTTAAGGTTGGCAGCGCCGGTCATTCCCGTCTCTTCGTCGTAGGTGGCGAGGATTTCGATGGGGCCATGGGGCACGTCGGTCGATTCCGCTACCGACATCGCGAGGGCGAGGCCGAGTCCGTTGTCTGCGCCTAGGGTAGTTCCACAGGCTTTGAGCCAGTCGCCTTCGACCTTGGTCTCGATAGGGTCGGTGAGGAAGTCGTGTTTGACGTCCGAGTTTTTCTGAGGGACCATATCCATATGGCCCTGGAGAATAACGCCCTTACGGTTTTCGTAACCGGGGGTGGCGGGAACGGTCATGATGACATTTCCGGTCTCGTCAGTGAAGGCTTTGATATTGTGTTCCTCTGCCCATTTCAGGAGAAACGCGCGGATTATCTCTTCGTGTTTCGAGGGACGGGGATTACGGGTGATTTTGTAGAAGTTGTTCCAGACAATAGCTGGGGTTAAGTCTTTGATGGTCATATTGTTGAGTGTTTAATCGTACAGGGGATAGGAGGTTTCCAGACCAAGCTGGTAGACAGGCGCTCTGAGGCTCATTATCTCATCGATGCCGTCTGTAAGAGTGATGTCGCAGATAGCGGGGATGAGGTAGACTATCTTCTGGGCCGGCTGCTTCTTTGACTGCTGGCCGGAGAGGGTTTTTGTCATCGGCTCAGCCTTGATCGTGAGCTCGAATACGTTTGCGCCGGGTTTTGTGGCCTTGACCGGTCCGCGGGTGGGATCGAGGGCGAATACTGCGAGGCTGCCTTCGCGGTCGGGGATGACGTCAAAGTAGGCCCTGCCCTTAGCGGTCTCGGTAGTTCCTTCGAAGAGGGGGAGAAGCTCGTTTTCAAGCCTGGTCAGTTCGGTAATGGCGGTCCCGAGGGCTTCGCCTGCGTATGAGGCGTCTGTGTCTCCGGTAAGGATCTTATAGCGCTGGTCGCGATACTGTTTGATTTTTCCCGCAGCCAGTTGGGCTTCGAGAAGCAGGGAGTCGATGGGCTCCACTTCGACCAGGACGGTGTCGATGACGGTATTTCCGAGGGTATCTACGATGGGGATGAAGCGCTCCTCGTAGTAAGTCTTTTTAACCATGGGGGCAGGTTGGAAGTTTTCATGCTTTCTGTAGTTGACCTGCCTGCCAAGCGGACTGGCGGAATGACGGCTGCCGCCGTTTTCCTTTATCTCGCCTTCACTGGCCGAGATGAGGCCTTGCTCGGTAAGGGAGAGCAGGGTAGGGCGGGTGTTGCCGCTCAGGTTGACGCTGTAGCGCTTTGTCTGGTCTGCTTCGACCCTGGGGCGGATCTTGAACTGGTTGATCGTAGTGATGACGGTGTCTCTCTGGGCTACCTCGAGATTGAGGAGGTCCTTGGCGTATTTGGCATACTTGCCGGCATGGACTATGTCCTGAGAATAGCCGACCTCTACGGTGAGGGTCGTTTTTGGCAGGGCATACGATACTTCCTGGGCGCCGGCCGAGAAAGCGGCCAGCATCAGAGAGGCGGCTATGAGTGTCTTTTTCATTGCGTTTCGGGAGTCTTTTTCCATCTGCGGTGGGACCAGAGATAGTTTCCAGGGTCTGCGTAGATGTCTTCTTCTATGTATTTGTAATATTGTTCGACTATTTGTTGGTCTGTAAGGGTACTGGCATCCTCTGCTATCGGCTTGAACTCGCAGATGTACTTTTTGTGGTTCTCCCTGCGGGTGATGGACAGGTAGGTTACGGCCATATGGAGCTTTCTGGCAAGGGCTGCCGCAGCGGTCATCGAACGGGTCTTGCGGTTCATGAATTCTACGATAGTGTATCCCTTGGCGCTGCCGTAGGGCCACTGATCTGTACAGAAGAACCAGAACATACCCTGTTTCTGATGTTCGAAGACGTGGCGGATGATGTTGTTGGTCTCGACGTAGTTCTCGTCTTTGATACCTTTTGCATGAAGACGGTTGTCTCGCATTACATCGTCCCAGACCTTGTCCGTCAGCCTTTTATACACGTTGGCGGTGTTGTCCGGATTAAGGGGAATACTCTTTCCGCCATAATCGAAGTAGGGAAATCCGGGGAGTATCTCCCAGTTTCCGCAGTGGGCGAAGATAACTATAGTCCCGTTGGGATTCTGAATCCGCTCGAGTTCTTCCGGATTCTTTACCGTAATTATCTTTGAGCGAAGTATGCGCCTCGGGCTGCTGCCGCCGAACCAGATTGCTTCGGTGATGATCTGAGCGAAGTGGAGATAGAAATCCTTGAAGATGCGCTTGCGCTCTTTTTCGGATTTCTCAGGGAAGGCATTGTCTATGTTTTCCTTTACGACCTTGACTCTGTAGCGCGCTACGCAGCGGGTAAGCCAGCCGAGGATGTGTGCATTGAAATGATGCACACTCAGGGGCAGCAATGAGAACAGCCGCAGGAACGCTTTGACCAGAAATCGCTTCATCTCCCAAATTTAACAATTTATTAGTAAATTTGTGAACTCTGAAAATTCAGTAATACGTTATAATATGTTTAAAGGACAACCTAAAGGTCTGTTTGCCCTCGCTCTCGCCAATACTGGCGAACGCTTCGGCTACTACACTATGATCGCCGTCTTTGCGCTGTTCCTTCGCGCAAACTTCGGCCTTGAGGCTGGAACCGCCGGCCTTATTTACAGCTCTTTCCTGATGCTGGTTTATTTCTTCCCCCTGATCGGAGGTATTCTTGCCGATAAATTCGGTTTCGGAAAGATGGTAACCGCTGGTATCTTCGTGATGTTTGCCGGTTATCTCCTCCTTTCCATTCCTCTTGGAGGCGGAACCGTCGCCCTCGTAGCTATGTTGGCGGCTCTTCTGCTGATTGGATTCGGAACAGGTCTGTTTAAAGGAAACCTGCAGGTAATGGTGGGTGATCTCTACAACGATCCCCTCTACGCCGCAAAGCGCGATTCCGGCTTCTCCCTCTTCTACATGGCTATCAACATCGGTGCTCTCTTTGCTCCGACCGCAGCTATCAAGATCCGCGAGTGGGCTATCACCCTCGGCTTCGACGGAAACGCTGCCTATCACTTCTCCTTTGCGGTAGCATGCGTCTCCCTGATCGTCTCAATCGCTATCTACTACGCTTTCCGCAGCTGGTTCAAGCATGTTGAGGGCGGAACCAAGAAGGGTGAGAAGGCTCAGGTAGTCGATACCCTTACCCCCGAGCAGACCAAGAAACGTATGGTCGCTCTGTTCCTGGTTTTCGCAGTCGTTATCTTCTTCTGGATGAGTTTCCACCAGAACGGTCTTACCCTCACTTACTTTGCAGATGAGTTTACTCAGCGCAGTGCCGAAGGCCTCGCTTCGATGCCCTTCAACGTATGGAACCTCGTCGCTGTTATAGCCATCGTCTATATGCTCTTTACTATTTTTGATAAGGAGACCTCGAAGAGGGGTAAGTGGATCGGTGTCGCAGTCATCCTTCTTGCCTGCGCATTCCTCTGCTGGCAGTACAGCCGTCTGAGCGGCTCTATCGCTATCAGCGCTCCAATCTTCCAGCACTTCAACCCGTTCTATGTCGTAGCTCTGACCCCTGTGTCGATGGCTATCTTCGGCGCCCTCGCAAAGAAAGGCAAGGAGCCTTCCGCTCCACGCAAGATCGCTTACGGTATGCTCGTAGCTGCCGTCGCTTTCGGCCTCATGGTCTTCGCCTCGATCGGCCTCAATACTCCTGATGTTCAGGCCGCCGCCCGCGAAGCAGGCATGCCCGAGACTCTCGTTTCTCCGTACTGGCTTATCACCGTATACCTTATCCTTACTTTCGGCGAGCTCCTTCTCAGCCCGATGGGTATTTCCTTCGTCTCGAAGGTTGCTCCTCCTAAGTACAAGGGTATGATGATGGGTATGTGGTTCGTCGCAACCGCCCTCGGAAACTTCCTTGTCCAGGTCGGCGGACACCTCTGGGGATCGATTCCTCTCTGGGTTGTCTGGAGCGTCTTCCTCGGCGTCTGCGTCATCTCCGCGATCTTCATGTTCGCCATGATGAAGAAGCTCGAGGCCGCCACCTCCGAGTAGCCCTCCTTTGGCGGCGCGGCCCCTTAATCTCAATCCTCGAGCCGCTCCCTATCACAACATATCGGCGTGGAAATAACCTATTTCCTCGCCTCTTTTGAAGAAACTTTATACTACTCTGCGGAAATTCCCGCAGAGTAGTTCTATTTTTTCCTTCCGCGGACGTCTCCTGCCCTTATTCGCGGAAGGTCCCCGCTGTTTTTGCACAAGGTGGAATTCTAACACGCGGACCTTGCGCGCAAAACCCCATCACATGCCTTCTAGCGCACAAGGTGTCGCCCCTTTTCTTCCACCCTGGTGTGGCAGAAGCCCAAATCGCACACCACCCCCCTGCGGACGGGAACTCCGGCTCTTCGCGCTTCCACTCCCGCCCCGGCGCAGCCCAGGTAGGTCCTCGGCGCCAAAAACACGGAATTTGGCGCCGGAAACAAGAAGTAACTAGAAATACAGCGAAGCGGAGCCGACAGTCAGAGTGACAGGGCCGGATGATCCCTCAATCGAGCGGATGATGACCTGTGCACGCCCTACGAAGGGGTAGATGGTCAGCGTCTGCGGGCCGCGGGCGGAACTGCCGTCTGCGCGACCGGGAGCGGGGCGCTCGACGTGTTGGAACTGCGGATCGCCGTTGCCCCAGCCGAGAAGCTCGGCACCCTCAACGCTTACCTCGAGGGATGCCGCCTCTGAGAAGACATCGACAACTATAACATCCTGTCCGTCGCGCTGCAATTCTGGTTTATGCCCCTGTAAAACGATTGATTTATTCCCGGAAACCACAGGTCGAGGCACAAATGGTCGACGCGAAAAATGCCGTAACCTGTAGTTCGGGTCCTCTGACTGGCGCGCAGCCTTCAGTTCGCGCTTTGTCTCGCCGGACCAAAGCCCGCGTAGCTCCCACATTTCCTCCTTCGGATAACCGCAGTAGTCCAGAAGGCCAAAGAGCGATCCAGTGTTGGGCCAAACCTTAGGGTTGGGCTCGCCGCGATAGTCGAAGCCGGTCCAGAAGAAAAGTCCTGCCGTCCATGGCCTTTCGACATAGAACTGGTATCCGGTCGCGACGTAGTCGATATCGAATTCGCCGCGGGCTCCGCGAACACCGCCGCCGGTAGTTTCCTCGGTTCCGATAGCGGAGCGGGAGGGGTGGGCGGCATGGTCTTGATCGACTCGGTTCTGGCGGATGTAGTTGTAGCCCGGGACGTCGACCTCGTCGTCGATCAGATACTCGCCGCCCGAATTTCCGTAGGTCGTCGGACGCGAGGGATCGAGCTCATGGGCATATTCGACGGCCCTGCGCGTAACGGCAGTCCCATCGCCCTGGACGCCCCATTCCTCATTGCCCATGCCCCACGCGATAACGCAGGGATGGTTGCGGTCGCGCTCGATCATATTCCGAAGAAGCTCGAGCGCCTCGGGATAAGCCCCGTACTGCCGGACTTCTTCGAGAACCAGAACGCCCATCTCGTCGCAAACGCGTAGCATCGACGGGGACGCCGGATTGTGGGCCGTACGAATCGCATTGAAGCCGAATTCCTTAAGGCGGGCGATTCTCCAGCGCCACAGTTCATCGGGCACTCCAACTCCGACTCCGGCCGCATCAAGGTGGACATTCGCCCCCTTCAGGAACACTTTCGAGCCGTTGAGAAGAAAGCCCTGCTCGGGGTCAAAGCTCGCCGTACGCACGCCGTATTTCTCTGAGACAGAGTCGCTTAGCTCGCCATTATAGTAGATGTCTACCTGAACCGTATACAGGTACGGATCTTCCAGGCTCCACGGCCGGGTAAGGCGAGCGACCTCACGTCCGGTCGCATCGAACCAGCGGACGCGGGAGCTGATCGAACCACGGTCGATGCCGGGCATGCAGACATAATCGCATCCTACCTCGGTCCCGTTGATTCGCAGGGAATGCGGCCTTATGGCCACAGGCCCATCGCTTACTCGAAGCCAGACGTTGCGGTAGATTCCGGCGCCCTCATAGTACCACCCTTCCTCGAGCGATGCGTCTACCCGGACGGCAATTACATTGCGCTCGCCGTATCTCAGATAGTCCGAAAGGTCGTACCAGCGCGAAGCGTAGCCGCTGCGCTCATGGCCGATGTAAACTCCATTGATGTAGATCTCGCTCGAGCGGAAGATGCCCTCGAACTCGACCGTCACTACCTTGCCCTTGTCGGAGGCCGGGACCTCGAACTCCTTCCGGTACCAGCCTACGGAGTTCTGCGGGTATTTCCAGCCTATACACTTATACCCATGGCTATGCGAGGCCTCGCTGCTGTAGGGCAGATCTACCACCCAGTCGTGGGGGAGATTGACAGTAGTCCAGCTCGAATCCTGCACGAATTCCAGACTGGTCGCATCAACGCCGCTCCAGGAGCGGTATTTTGCCATATGGGTGAAATACTGTGTTCCATGGGCGAAATCCTCAGACATAGATGCGGCATCTCCCAGATGGAAACTCCAGCCATTATTGAACAGAAAGAGCGAGAGCAGGGCAGCGAGCATAATTATACTTCTATAGTGACAGAGTGTTTGCCTGGCTCATAGGGGATGAACTCCGATGAGCCTTTGCCTGTATTCAAAATAGTAATGTCGTATACGGCCTCGCGCCAGACCTTTCTAACCTTCACCTTCTTGATAGAGGCGGGCAGGCAGGGCTTTACGAGCAGGCCGTCGTATTCGGGCTTTATACCGAGGATCCACTGCGTAGCGGTGTACCAGTTCCAGGCCGCGGTACCGGTCAGCCAGCTGTTCTTACCCTCGCCGGGCAGCGCGGCGTCCTTGCCGGCAACCATCTGGCAGTAGACATAAGGCTCGACCTTGCGGCGCTCCTGGTCCACGACGAAGGCGGGGCAGATCTTGCGGTAGTGGTCCCAGGCGTCCTCCGCCCGGCCGGCTACTACCTCGCCGATTATGACCCACGGGTTGTTGTGGCAGAAGATGCCGGCGTTCTCCTTGTAGCCGGCCGGGTAGGTAGATATCTCTCCGTATTCGATGTAATAGCGGGTAAAGGCAGGGTTGTTCAGTACGAGGCCATACTCGCAGTCGAGCATCTCCTTCGCGCTGTCAAGCGCCTTGTTACACATATCCTTTTCGGCGCCGATTCCTGCCATCGTACACCATCCCTGGCTCTCGATGAAGATTTTGCCTTCTTCGTTTTCATCGCTTCCGACCTTATTGCCGTAGAAATCGTAGGCGCGAAGGAACCAGCGTCCGTCCCAGCCGTACTTTTCTACGGCCGCGACCATCGCCTGGACCTGCTCGAGAACCTGGCCGGCAGGCCGGCCTATCCTCTCGAGCAGTTCGGCGTACTGGCGGCCGCAGAACACGAACTGTCCTGCGATCATCAGCGACTCTGCCTTGCTGCCTTCGGAATTGTTCTCGGTAGTCTGGAAAGACTCGTTGGGGTCGCTTGAGAAGCAGTTGAGGTTGAGGCAGTCGTTCCAGTCGGCCCGGCCGATAAGCGGAAGGCCGTGGGGACCGAGATTGTCTGCGACGTGGTTAAACGATATCCTGAGGTGTTCCAGCAGGGTTTTTTCGCTGCCGGGCTCATTGTCGAAGGGAACCATCTCATCGAGAATGGAGAAATCGCCGGTTTCCTTTATGTAGGCAACAGTACCGAAGATGAGCCAGAGCGGATCGTCGCCGAAGCCGCCGCCGATATCGTTGTTGCCGCGCTTCGTAAGGGGCTGATACTGGTGGTAGCAGCCTCCGTCCGGGAACTGGGTAGCGGCGATGTCGAGTATCCTCTCGCGGGCGCGGGCCGGAATCTGGTGGACAAAGCCTACCAGGTCCTGGTTCGAGTCGCGGAAGCCCATTCCGCGGCCGATTCCGCTCTCGAAGAACGAAGCCGAGCGCGAGAAGCAGAAGGTAATCATACACTGGTACTGATTCCAGATGTTGACCATCCTGTCCAGCTCAGGGCTGTCGGACTCGATGCTGAAGCGTCCGAGGATGTCGTCCCAGTAGCGGCCCAGCTCGGCGAAAGCCTTTTCGATCTTGGCGGGGGAGTCGAACTGAGAGATAAGAGCGTGGGCGCGCTTCTTATTGATAGTAGGGCTCCAGACAGTTCTGGGAGCATCGAGATCGAATTTTTCGTTTTCGGGATTCTCGATGTAGCCTATCATGAAACTGCGGGTCACGCTTTCTCCGGGCTGGAGAGTGATCTCCAGCTCGAATGCGGCGATAGGACTCCAACCATGGGCGATGGACTTGCGGCATTTGCCTTCCACGACGGCCTGCGGAGCCTCGAGCCCATTGTAGAGCCCGACGAAACTCTCGCGGTCGGTGTCGTACGACGCTTTCTTGTCGGAGCAATAGTAGAACGCATAGTGATTTCGGCGCTCCTTATATTCTGTTTTGTGGTATAGTACTCCGGGTTCGACTTCGACTTCTCCTGTAGAGAGGTTTCTCTGGAAGTTCTCGCCGTCGGTAAGGCCGTTCCAAAGACACCACTCCGTGTAGGCGTACAGCTTGAAAGTACGTTTGACGGCGCTCTTATTTGTCAGCGTCAGGTGTTGAATCTCGCAGTTGCTGCCTACGGGGACGAAGAAAAGTTCGTCTGCGCGGATTCCGTCTTTTTCGCCTGTGATTCGGGTGTAGCCCATTCCGTGGCGACACTCATAGAAGTCGAGCGCCGTCTTGCAGGGCTTCCAACCGGGACTCCAGACGCTCTCGCCATCCTTTACGTAGAAGTAGCGCCCGACGCTGTCCATCGGGACATCGTTGTAGCGGTAACGCGTGATTCGGCGGAACTTAGCGTCGCGATAGAAGCAGTAGCCTCCCGCGGTGTTTGAAATCAGCGAAAAGAATCCTTCAGTCCCCAGATAATTAATCCAGGGCCATGGAGTAGCGGGAGAGGTAATCACATACTCCCTGGCTTTGTTATCGAAATGACCGTATTGTTTCATTTTGTCTCTAATATCCAATCTTTTACGATCTTGCCCCAGGGCTTGATCACTTCTTCGCTCCAAGGGCCTTCTGAAGAAGCTGCCTTGGTAAACATCGAGCAGGTCTCGACCTTGTCGGAGATGCTCCAGGCCATCATGGTGATACCATTTTCGGTAGCCCAGTCGCTGTATCTCTTCCACTCCTCGAGGTCCATGGGGCCATCGCCCGTAGCCTCGCATGCGGCGCATTCGCTTACAAAAATCGGGATGCCGGCTGCCAGAGCGGCGTCGCAGGCCTCGCGAAGATTCTTATGTGTCGCAGCATAGAAGTGCATCGTATACATGATGTTGGCGTATCCCTCGATGGGCGAGGCGGCGGGAAGATCTACTCTCTGATCCCAGCTGGGGCAGCCCATCAGGATAAGGGGCTCGGAGGGGTCGATGTCGGTAATAACCTTAATCAGCTCGCAGGCGTAGCGCTTGAGTTCCTGCCAATAGGCCATCATCGCCTCGGGATTGCCTAGATCCTCGTAGGGGTTGGCGCGCCACTCTTCAAAAGAAAAGCATACGGGCTCGTTGAAAAGCTCGTATATGATGTTGGGAACACCTTTGTAACGGGTCGCAACAGCAGTAAAGAACTCCTTGGCGGCATCCAGATGAAGAGTATGGGAATGCCAGTCGACTATTACGTAGCAGCCGTTTTCAATGGCGCCGTCGATTAAGGCATAAAGCTTCTCAAGAGCAAATTCGGGTTCGCCCATATAGCCGCTGGGGATTCCGGGGTTATCTGCAAGGGCATGGTCGTCCGAACCGATCGCGGCACGGAAGATTCGGCAGCCAGTGTCTTCGTGGAGCTGCCTTACGGCAGCCTTATTGTAGAAGCGTGGCCATATGTTGTGCCAGCCGAAGCTGATGCCGCGAAAGGCAACGGGCTTCCCGTCTGCGGTAAGTTGGGTTCCGACTACCTTAAGCGGAGCGACTTCCGTCTTTTTCGGACAGCATCCGACAAGAACAAGGGCCATGACAGCGGCGAAAAATATTTTTTTCATACCGAAAAATTTACTTTTTGATCGGGTACAGACGGAGGAGGAGCAATATCAAAAGGGCGATAGCTGCGGGGAATAGCGAGAACAGCGACCAGATCATAGTCTGTACGGAAGTCATATTGGTGATAGTGACTACCGTCTCGCCTGTGATGGGATCTGTGTTGGAGATGAAACCTGCAAGTCCGAGAAGCATGGCTACAAGAGCTCCGGAGATAGCAGATCCGAACTTCTGAGCCATAGTACCGGAGGAGAAGATAAGACCTGTTGAAGAAGTCCCGTTCTTCTCGGTAGCATAATCAGCTACGTCGGCATACATCGACCACAGAAGCGGGGAATAGAAGCCGATACCGATAGAAGTGATAATTACATTTGCCACCATCACCCAGATCCAGGACGCCTTCATAGGAATGAAGAAGAACAGGATGGATGAAACGGCGCATATAATGGCTGCCCAGGCGAAGGCCTTCTTCTTAGAGCCGACTTTCTTGGTGAACCAGGGGCTGAGGCCTCCGAATACCATGCAGGTAGCTTCTCCGAACATCATAAACACCGTGTAGTTGATAACAAGGCCCATCACGGTAACATCTCCGTGGAGGCAGTACTCCATCAGGTAGGCGGCTACAGCGTAGCGGAAGCCGTTGAAGAAGTTGGTGCAGATACCTATAAGGGTGAGGTAGATCCACGGTTTGTTGCGGAACAGATCAGCAAAAGGCTTGAAGGAGAACTTCTCCGCGCGGATTGGCTTCAGACGCTCCTTGGTCAGAAGGCCGCAGGCGAGGGTTCCCAGGGCTGCAACCGCTCCAAGGATAACGCCCAAAACCGCATACTGATGCTGAGGAGTACCTCCGACAAGGCGCTGCAGGTATGGGAAGGAGAAAAGCATCACGAAGCCCATTGCGTAAGCGCCCACCATACGGAAAGACGAGAACTGGTTCTTCTCGTTGTCGTCGTCGGTCATAACACCGAGGAGTGAACCGTAAGGAACGTTCACGGCGGTGTAGACTACCATCATCAGCAGATACAGAGTATAAGCGTAGACGCGCTTGCCGGCGAGTCCAAGGTCCGGAGTATAGAGCAGCAGGGCGAATACCAGACCCAGCGGAATGGCTCCGAAGATGAGCCAGGGGCGATAGGTGCCCCAGCGGGACTGGGTACGGTCCGCGATAGCCCCCATCAGCGGGTCGGTCACCACGTCGAACAGGCGGGCTACCAGCATAAGGGCGGCGGCGTCTGCTACCGTAAGGCCGAAGACGTTGGTAAAGAAGAAGGGGAACGCGATGGACATCACCTTCCAGGTAATACCGCCGGCGGCGGCATCGCCCAGGGCGTAGCCTATTTTCTCGGAGAGTTTAGCCATATTTATTTGATTTTCAGATTCTTATCGATAAGACGGTTGATGCGCTCGACCGTAAGACCGGTTCTGCCGCCGTCGGGCTCGGTGTTGAGGCAATAGTCAACCAGCCTGTCTACGGTAGAGGTGGCGACATGCATGCGAGTATCGGACGAAGCGTAGTAGATGAACACCTTTCCGTCCGGATCCTCGATCCAGCCGTTGGAGAAGGCGACGTTCATGACATCTCCTATATACTCCGGTCCTTCGGGAGCGATGAAAAAGCCTGAAGGCTGCGCGATGAGTTTTGAAGGATCGTCCAGCGCAGTCATATACAGGTAGAGGACGTAGCGAAGTCCGCTGGCGCAGCCGCGTACGCCATGGGCCAGATGGAGCCAGCCCTTAGAGGTCTTGATGGGGTGAGGTCCCTCGCCGTTCTTGACTTCGTAGACGGTGTGGTACTTACGCGCGCTGATGATCTTCTCTTCCTTAACCTCGGCGTTGGTGATATCGTCGATCAGAGCCCAACCGATTCCTCCGCCGCTGCCGGTGTCGATGAAACCGTCCTGCGGGCGGGTGTAGAGAGCATATTTGCCGTCTACGAACTCAGGGTGGAGGCAGACATTGCGCTGCTGCGAGGCCGATTTGAGGTCTGGCAGTCGCTCCCAGTTTACGAGATCATGGGTACGGGCGATTCCGCAGGCAGCGGTAGCGGCTGAGGGGTCGCCTTCGTTGTCGTGGTCCTTGCGCTCAACGCAGAAAAGACCATAGATCCAGCCGTCTTCGTGGCGCGTCAGGCGCATATCGTAGACATTGGTCGCCGGCTCGCCGTACTCGGGCAGGGTGATGGGCCTGGGCCAGAAACGGAAGTTGTCGATGCCGTTGGGGCTCTCGGCTACTGCGAAGAATGACTTACGGTCGTCGGCTTCCACTCTGACTACCAGAACGTATTTGTCGCCCCATTTGATAGCGCCGCTATTGAATGCGGCGTGGATGCCGATGCGCTCCATCAGATAGGGGTTGGTCTTCGGGTCGAGGTCGTAGCGCCACTCCAGCGGGGCATGGGCCGCCGTCAGAATAGGATTTTCATACCTTTCGTACACACCGTTTACGTAGTCGGTGTGGTTTTTCTTCGAGAGAAGCTCTTCGTGTTCTTTTCGGAGAAGCTTAATTTTCAGTTTCCAGTCCATCTTACTTGATATCGTTAAGAAGAAGTATATTGTTGTTTTCTATGAATTCGCAGAAATCGTTCTCAGTAGGTCCGCCGGGGAAGGGAGCGTAGAAGTGGACATCCCTGCGGCCGGGTTCGCTGGTGTTGCGCCAGGTGAGGAGGTAAGCGATGGGGAAGTCCTTGATAGCCGCCGCGAGCACCTCGGTCCACCAGGTCGGATAGGTCAGGCCTTCGTAGCCGGTTTCGGTGAAGGCGAGTATCTTGCCATGGTCTTTCGCGAAGCCCTGCAGGCTCTCCAGAAGAAGGCGGGTGTTCTTGATGTAATAGGGTATGGCTTCCTGCTGAGGCATCCAGGTAGGGCAGTACATATCAAGTCCTACTATGTCTACATAGGCGTCGCCGGGGTAGCGCTCAGGCCATCTTTCCCACCAGTCTACTCCGTTGGGCGAGATAGCCCAGATAAGGTTCTTCAGGCCTCTTTCCTTAACAAAGAAGTCGTAAGTCAAGATCCAGAGAGCGTTGTACTCTTCGGCGCTGCAGAAGTCCCAGCCCCACCAGAACCAGCTTCCGGTGTGTTCGTGCCAGGGGCGCCAGATAATAGGTATAGGTTTTCCGTCGGGGGTCTTGATGCTGCCCAGGAAATCTGCGATCCTGCCCATGCGCTCCATCCACATTTCGTGGAGGTCGCCGCCCTTGAGGATGCGGGCTACTACATTGCCGCCGGTAAGGTCCCACGCGTCGCTGCCGGTAACGGGGTTATCGGGATGCCAGCTGATGGTGACGATGCCGCCGCGCTGATAGTGCTTGATCGCTGCTTCGCGGGTGAGGTCGATGTCGTTGCCGTCGAGATTCTTTTTGGCTCCAAGTTCGAAGTCGCCGAGTTCAAGGCCGAGGATAGCGGGGTAGTCGCCCGTAACGGCCTTGACGTCCGAACGCTCGAGAGAGTGGTCGCCGTCTTCATTGGCATTCCAGGTGTGGCCATACATGAGGTCGTCCTGGTGGCCATAAAGGACTTTGCCTTCTGCTACGGCCTTTTCAAGTGTAGAGATCACTTTGTCAGTAGGTTGGGTGCATGCTGCAATTGAAAGCATGGCTGCGAGAACACAAATCTTCTTCATTTTATAATGAGGCTCTTATTATTGCGTCTTTAATGTAGGGTTTTGTCCATTTAGGAACACTCCTGTCTGCTCCGTCGCTAAGGAGCATCCAGCAGAAGCAGGCTCCGCCGTATTGCTTGCAGGTCTGAACATAGCATGTGACCTGTTTGGCGATCTCTGTATCTGCGCGGGGGGCGGTCGTTCCGTATTCTCCGATTATGAAGGGTACCCCCTTGGCTGAAGCCAGGGTTGCGATGGATTTTATCTGGTTCTGGACTTCTTTCTGGGCCGCTTCGCTCCAGGTGGTGACTTCTCCGGCGCCCTCGTACATGGCGAACATGTAGGGGGAGTAGCTGTGGAATTCGGCGATAATGTGGTCCTTGGCGCTGTCCTGAGGGATAGTGAGCGCAGCAAAGGCATTGGCTACAGAACTTGCGCAGTAGTCGTTGATTACGAGATTTCGCTTAGCGTTATTGGAGCCGGTACCGCGTACTGCATTTACGAAATCCTGATTGTATTTGTCTATATATATGTAGCTTGTAGAGGATTTGGGCTCGTTCCAGTAGTTGCTGGCGTCCAGCATTTCGTTGAAGCTCTCGAAAAGGAGCTTGGAACCGTAGTCCTTGAACCTTTCCGCTATCTGTTGCCAGAGGGTGATGAAGCGCAGCCTTGTATTGTTGTAGACTGTCTGGTCTGCGCGCAGCCAGCCATTAGTTCCAGTGTCGTGATGGACGTTGAGGATGCAGTACATCCCGGCATCGAGAACGTAGCCGACGACTTCCTCTACGCGGTCCATCCAGGCCTTGTCTACCTGCCCGTTAGCGTCCATGTGCTGATACCATGTAACTGGAACACGGATAGCGCCGAAGCCGGCGTCGGCGAACAACTGCATCAGGGCGGGGGTAGTGATGGCCTGGCCCCAGCCGGTTTCGAAGCGGCTTACGCTCTGGCCGTCGAGCCAGTCTCCGCAGGTGTCAAGTGTATTGCCGAGATTCCAGCCCGTCCTCATATTGAGTACTGCGGCGGCGGCGTTTTCCCAGCCGTCGCTGTCTGCCCCCGGGTCCGGGGGCGTAGGCTCCGGCTCGGGCTCTGCCGCCGCCTGCCTTACCGTCAAGTTCTGATCTGCGAGTCCCTTGGCGGAGACGGTGATAACGGCCTCCCTGGGCTCTTCTACACTGTTCTTAGCGACGACAAATCTGAAGGTTATGCTATAATGATTGAAGGTTCCGTCTTTGAACTCTATCCAGTCTGGCAACCCGCTGACTTTCGGCCTGGCGGGGGAGGTAACCGTCAGAGATAGGGTAGCTCCGCTAGCTGGTGCATCAAGTGAGCTCGCGCTCAGCGTCATCCCTTCCGGGACCTGATCCACGGCGGGATTCGGCTCCGAGTCGGGCTTGACGCAGGAGAAAGCTGAGAGCAGCGCAGCAAAGAATATGAACCCGAATCTTCTCATTTACAGTCTGGGAGCGGAATCGTATACTTTCTGAAGAGTGTAAGACTGGCTGTCTGTTTTCCAGGCTTTAACCATCGCATTTACCGGCTCCGAGGAGTTGCCGATGTACTGGCCGGTTCCATGGTCTATGTACGCATGCTTTTCTTTGCCTGAACCCTTGGCGCCGTTGTCCCAGAGGAACGGGGCGATTCCGTAAGTCTTGGCAGCCTTTACTACGTATTCCAAATAATAGAGGAAGAAGGCCCACGGTCTTGCGTCGCTCTTCGAGCGGAACGAGCAGCCGAATTCGCCCATATAGACGGGGATGTCCTTGGCGATATAGTTCTCGTAAATACCCTTGAAGAGGTTTTTGATCTCTTCCTCGCCGCGAGGGTAACTCGAGCCGGTGTGGCCCCAGTCGGGAAGCTGGCGGTCTCCGATAGTGTAGTCGTAGGGATCGTAGCAGTGGAAGGCGAGCATGGTCTTGTTTGCGGGGTCCTCGGGGACTGCAAGGTACTTAAGGTAGTTAGGACTTGCGGCGTAGCCGGGAACGCCCAGCCAGCGGGTTTCGTTGTTCCCGCCAGTAGCGCGAACTGCATTGACAAATACCTGATTCCACTCGTTGATGACTTCGCACTTCCTTTCTGTATTGGAGGAAGAAGACCACTCATTGCCGTAGATAAGCTCGTTGAAAGACTCGAACATAAGGAAATCGCCCTTTGTCTTGAACTTTTCGGCAATCTGAGTCCATACCGCTGCGATTTCTTCCTTAATCTGGGAGTTGACCGCCGCGGTATTTACAGCGCCCCTGAGATCGAGCCAGTTGCTGTCGCCGTGGTTCTCATCGTGGTGGGTGTTGATGATGACGTTCAGTCCGGTTTTTTCCGCATAGCCGACTATCTCGGCGACACGGTTGATCCATGCGGTCTCGATCGTATAATCGGGCGCCGCTCCGATATGGCCCTGCCAGGTGATGGGAATGCGGACGCTGGTGAAACCGGCGCTCTTGACTCCGTCGAAGGTGGCCTGGGTGGCCTTGGGGTTGCCCCAGCAGGTCTCGTTCGCGACTCCGCCGCTGATAGCGTCCATCTGATTGCCCATATTCCAGCCCAGCCCAAGCTCGACCGTGCGACGGGTTGCAACGTTATCGGGCAGGACGTTGGGATCCGGGATGTCTTCCTTCCCTTCCTGGCTCACGGCAATAGTTATGTCCGCGACTCCCTTGGCGCTGACGGTCAGTTCGGCCGCGCGGGCGGTGGTACTCTCGTTGGCGCGTACTGTCAGAGTAACGGTCATCTGGTAGGTACTGGGATTGTATGTTCCGTCTTTATAGCTGATCCAGTCCGGGAGTCCGCTTACCTTCGGGCGGGCGGGGGAAGTCAGCTTTACACTGAACGAACCTCCCTCCTGGGTGGCGGTAATCTGAGCTGGCTCAGCGGTGATGACAGTAGGGACCGTCGGCGTTTCTCCCTGTTCGTTGCCCCCGGGCTTTCCGCAGGAGCATAGAAGTGAGATAAACGCAAATGAGGAAAGAATCAAGTTGGCTATTCTGAACATAGTCTTTATTATTTAAGTGACGGCATCGCTTCGCGGTTCATTACCGCAGAAGATGTCATCAATGTTTTCCAATATGTTTCAGTATTGAGGGGGTAAGATTCCATATCCCAGACCAGGAACCAGCTCCATGCCTGGCCGGCGGCCTTACACTTCGCCGGATCCGGGATGTTTCCGCACTCGCTGACAGTCACCATTTTGTGTCCCGCGCTGAGCGCGACGGCTGCATCATACTGGCGCTGCTTGGCTTCGGTGTCATTGGCATATATGTCTACTCCCACTATATCTACCAGGTCGTTTCCTGGATACCATTCGGCGAACTGTTTCTCAGCTCCTTGAGTAGCATCCAGAGTCCATACCCAGATAAGGTTGTTGAGACCGTACTCGCCTTCTAGTTTGTCGCGAAGCAGTTTCCACAGCTTCTTGCAGGGCTCGGCGCCTCCGCGGCCCCACCAGAACCACGCTCCGTTTGAGCCGTAAAGATTGTAATTGCCGGCGGCTTCGTGGAGAGGACGCCAGATTACTGGTATGCCTTCATCCTGGAGCAGTTTCAGGTAACCGGCGACTTTCTCGATGTCGCTAAGTATGAACTCGTTTTCCCATGTACCTTCTACAAGGGCGCGCTCGATGCTGAACGCTGTTTTGTCGCAATAGAAATTATAGCCGTCGAAATTGCCCTTCTTTCCGTTCTCCCAGGCCTGCTGGTTGGTCGGGACGTTCCAGTGCCACATAAAGGATACAAGACCCTTTGCGTTCCACTGCTCGCGCGCCGCCGAGATGTCTCCATAGTTGACTTTCCAACTCCAGTTGTCGGGGGTGGGGGAGTACTGAAGGAAAATGTAGTCGTAGCCAGCCAGAGCTGGGTGTTTGCCTGTCAGGGTGTAAATCTGATTAACCCTTTCGTTGTTGTTGGCAGTACCGCCGGACTGAACGCCGCTGAGCATCTTCTGGCCGGAAAGGATGCGAAGGAATTCATAGACGTTTGCCGCCTGCTGCGTAGCATTCGGGTTTGTTAGGGTCGAGTCCGTCTCTTCAGCGAATTCGACCGGCTCCGGCTCTGGCTCGGGTTCAGGTTCTGGCTCTGGCTCGGGTTCAGGGTTGACTATGACCGGATCCGGGTCATCCTTTACAGGGGAATCGACCGGATCAGGATTACATCCCAGAACCAGCAGCGCAAGCGCTGCCGTTAATATATATACTTTCTTCATACTTAGGACCGGAAGGGACGGTCAGGTCCCTTCCGGCAATAGTGATTACTTAAGGATGACAGCTGTGATTCTATATCCTTGACCGGTGAGTACAAGACCGCCGGCGGAGTTGAGCTCTGCCAACATCTCTGAAGTAAGTTCAACTTCAAGAGTGTTTCCTTCCGGCTTGTAGGGGTCTTCCGTTCCGGGGAGAGCAGCCCAGCCGCCATTGGCAACACGGATCTGAACTTCCTCTTCCACGCGCTCGAACTCAAGAACGAGAGTGGTACCGGCTTCTACCGTGCTCCAGTCGTATCCACCCCAAGAGAGGGCTCCCATAGAGCCTTCTGCTCCCTCGGGGGCGGGATTCTGCCAGTTCACATAGACACTGCCTTCCCAGATGGTCTTGCCCTGGGATGCGCCGCCCGATTCGGTGGTCACGAGAGCGACCTCGGTGATGGTCCAGAAGGCGCCGCAGATTACGAGTCCGCCGGCGGTAGTCAGCTGCTCGAGGTCTGCCTCAGTGAGCTCGAACTCATAGCTTGTAAGTCCTGCAACGGGGATATTACCGTCCGCTGCGAGGCCTGCAAGGCTAGGCATAGAAGCCCAGCTGCCATTGCCGAAACGCATTACAGCATTGTCTGCGCTGGCTGTGAAGGACACTGCGAGCTTTGTGCCGGCCTTGACTGTACTCCAGTCATAGCCGCCCCATGAAAGAGCTCCCATGGATCCATCCCAGTCACCGACGGTAAGGCTGCCTTCCCAGATAACAGTCCTCTTCTCGGCTGCGCCGAAGATGATGAAGGACAGGCCTGTGATCGTGAAACCGGTTCCGCAGACCACGAGTCCTCCCTGATTCACCAGTACGTCGAGATCCTCGGCGGTGAGCTCAACCCTGTACTCGGTCATTCCTTCCTCGAGAGGGAGGTTGCCGTCCGTTGCGAGACCTGCAAGGCTAGGGATAGAAGCCCAGCTTCCGTTGCCGAAGCGGATGCATCCTGTGGGATCGTCGATAGTGAAGTGTGCACACAGGATGGTTCCTTCTGCGACGGTACTCCAGTCATATCCACCCCATGAGAGGTCGGTCACCGCACCGCCGCTCCAGGTGACGGTCGAGTTGCCTTCCCAGATGAATGTCTCGGTGAAGGGAGCAGTCACGGAGAAGGGGATGGGCCAGGTGACTTCGCTGTCGTCTACGAGGGTAATCGCGAGACGATAGACTCCGGGTCCAAGACCCTCGGGAATGTCGAACGACATCGCGGTGTCTGTACGGACTGCATAGTTGGTGACCTTCTTGCCCTTGATGTAGATCTTCTCGATCTGCATGAGGTTCGTACCAGTAATGGAGATCTTCTGTCCGAGTCCGAACGAAGGAGCATCGAACTTGATCGATACGCTCATGTCGTAGACGATGGAGATCTTCTCGGTAGCGGTATCGTAACCGCTGGCTGCGGTAAGGGTGATAGGACCATTGTAGGCCTGCTCGGGAACGACTACTGCTACAGTGCTGTCTGCAGCGTTGTACTCGAACACGCAGTCAATGAAGGACTGGTCCTTATTACCGATAGTCACGCTGGTAACAAGGTCGAGATCCGTTCCGCTGACGATGATCGTGTCCTTGCCTGCGGTAGCAGTAGTAGTGTCTACTGCAGTTACAACGGGCTTTACGACCTCGATCGCGTCTGAGTAAGCCTTCTTGCCGGACTCGAGGGTCACGACTACCTGGCCGTCTTTGGCGCCCGCGGGCTGAGTAGCTACGATAACATCCTTGTTGAGATACCAGTCTGCAGCTGCGCCCTCGAAATCGACTGCGCTGACAAGATCAAGGTCGGTACCGGAGATTTCTACGGTACATCCTGCCTTGTAGCGTCCGTCATCTGCCTTGGAAACTACTGCGAGTTCGGCCACATTTACGGTCTCGATTTCGCCTGCGTCAAACTCGACACCTGCGAAAGAGGTGAGTGTAATGTTTCCGTCAGTAGCCTTGGGAGGAAGATTGAAGCTGATGCTGTCAAGCTGTTTGCCAAGGATAAACTCAACAGAAGCAACCTGAGGAAGAGCAACATTCTTGATCATATCGAGATGCTCGCCTGTTACGACGATAACATCGCCGCTCTTATAGGTAGCCTTGGCCGCCTTGTTGACGGTAGGATTACCTACTACGAGATCGGTCTGAGTGTAGATATGGTTAGGAATGGTAGTTCCGTCTTCTACCTCGTTGACATCTGACAGAATGATAGGGCCGGTGATTGCGTTTGCCGGAACCTTGACCTTCAGCTCGTGACGATCCTGGCTCTCGAAGGTGGTGGCGTATGCATTATCGCCGCTGAAGAATACCTCCTTCACATCGTAGAGATATTCGCCCTTGATGGTGATGATATCGCCTGAGAGGACGGTAGCGGGGGAGAATGAGGAAATCTCGATAGGCTCAGAGAAGGTAAGGTCTGCCTGAGAGCTCTTTACCTCATCGCTCTTGGAGACGATGGAGACTTTGCCTACCTCGGGTCCCTCGAGAGGAACGATTACATAAAGGGTATCAAGTTTAGCTCCCTTGCCTACCTTGACGAATTCAGTAACGGAAATGTCTCCGGCAAAGCGGACTTCCTTTACCTCGTCAAGCTTGCGTCCGAAGATGCGGAGCTCACCACCGCGCATCACCGGATTCGGTGCCATTCCGCTGAAAGTGAAAGCCTCAGTCAGCGGGTTCACGTCGAACTCTTTGTCCTGGCAGCCGGTAAATGCAGCCATCCCAGCGCAGAGAGCGACGATGAGGGAATATTTGAAAATCTTTTTCATATGCGCTTCATTTTATTTGATGGGGACCGCACGGATGTTGTCAATCTTGATGATAGGCTCACACTCGGTACCTGCAACTCCGCCGCTCCATACGAAGATGGTAAGGGAAGTGAAGGACTGGGCGTTGACCTCATAAGTATTGGCAGTGCCGTCTGAATTATAAACAAAGCTTGTGTAAGGGACAGTGACTGTAATCCACTTGTCGCCGGTATCGAAGGAGCCGGTTGCTTCCCAAGGCCTGTAGAGAGCACGGGGAGCCATCGGAGCGCCGTCGCCGCTGATGAACTTGTTGTTCGCGCCTGCGGTTTTGTTTCCGTCGATGTCGATTGCGCCTTCAGCACCGCCGGTGACGAGTTCTACTCCACCGATAATCAGCTGCATAGCACCTGACTTCCAAGGATTTGCGGAAGGGATGAGCATCTCGAACTTGAGAGCCATGTTGCTCCACTTGCTGAAGTCTGCGAACTTAGTAAGACGAGGGCTGTCTGCGTATGAGACGGGATCGTCCCAGTCGCCGGGCCAGTACTCGAAAGAGAAGTTTCCGTCTTTCCAGCCGCCGTCAGCATCGAGCGTGACTCCGGGAGCTCCGAGGCGGAGGAAGTTTCCGTCAAGGGCGGTTCCGTCGGTCTCGATGACCTGGGCGTGCCAACCGTGGTTGGTAGGATGAGGATCAGTGTCGAAGTTGAAGAGCATTCCGCGGCTGTCCTGATACATAAAGATCGACTGGGCAAGACCGGACGCGGTCTGAACCTTGATCTTACCGGGCTTCGCGCCTGCAGGAACGACTACATCGAACGAATCTCCGGTTGATGCAGTAACATCGATGGGATCGGCTCCGGGGAACTCAACAGTAAGAGGAGCGAAGAGATATGATCCGCTTACGGTAACTGTCTCGCCGGGTTTTGCCCATTCGTTGGAGAGGGCGTTGATCTTCGGGACGGGAGGAAGAACGATAAAGTCGTAGAGAACTACCGAGCTGTCGCGGGTGACGAGGTGAATCTTGTCATCCTTGACGGTAGGGAGATTCTTAGGTACGGCAACGATGATGGCGTGTTCAGTCATATAGCTGGTGTTGAGCACAGCCGCCTGATCGTTGAAGTAGATATCGTGGACACTTGTAAGGTTGTTACCCACGATGCAGATGGTTTCCTCCATGCTGGCCTGGTTGATGATAAGGTCGCGGTCGGCGTAACGGATGTAGCTTACCTCAGGAAGACCTTTGGTTTCCTTGTAGCGGTCCGGATAATCGATCGCGGTGCAGGACGCAAGCACGGCAAGACCCATGAGAATACCAATATATCTTGTAATTGCTTTCATGGATTCAGAGATTAAAAGTCATACTTGAAAGTAGCACGTACATCGACGTGGACCGGCTCGGCATCAGAACCAACCTTAGGGTTCATGACGACATCCTCGGTCGGGAACGGGATGGTGAACATAGAAGGAGTGACGTTGGTCAGCTCTTCGTTGGTTCCGTTGTAGCTGATCTTGCTGGAATCCCAAGTGTTGGCTCCGGGGCCTACATAGTTTCCATCCTTTACTACATAGTCATGGTAGACATCGGTGATGCCGTCCCAGTGGCCGCGACGCTGGGCCTTGAGCTCTGCGATACAGCCTTCTACATCGTAGTAAGAACGGCGTACGTAGTCATACCAGGTGTCGCCTTCGAGAGCGAGTTCCAGACGGCGCTCCTTCCAGATATCCTGGACTGTGATAGAAGTTGTGTACGGGATTGCATGGGCGCGGTTACGGACATCATTGACATACTTACGGGCGTTGGGCTCGTCGCTAAGCAGCATATAAGCTTCTGCACACACGAGATAAATGTCTGACAGACGAAGGATGTGTGTAGGGAGCTGATAACACATACGGTCGGCGGAAATTCCGAGAGCGGCTTCGTGGTCGGAACCGCAGCCGTAGATGTGTTTTGCGTACATACCGCCGGTCTGGCAGCACCACTGGTGGTTGGAACCGTTGGCTTCAAGTCCTGTAGGGTAGTAGTCTGGATCAAAATAGAAGCGGTACATATCGAGGCCGCCCTTATCCCTCCAATACTGGGAATACTTGTCGCCGAACATCATAATGGTGGCGTGGCGACGGTCATCCTTGTCGACCCTGAGTACAGGTTCTACGTCGGCGGATACACCGAAGAGGTCCATCAGGTTTACGCTGGGGCCTTTCCAGTCTCCCCAGGTATTTCCGAATTCGTCGATACCAAGCATACTGACATCGCTCTGGATAGAGTTCTGAGCGGTCCAGATACCGGTTCCGGAAGCCCACTGCCAGGAGAAGAGGTTCTCGCCGGTTGCCTGGAAGATGCTGGGCTCGAGGCGGAATACGTCCTCATAATTGGGAGTGAGGCTGCGGCCGGAGTTCTCGATTACATCGAGAGCGTAATCCCTGGCCTTGGTAAGGTCTGCCTTTGCCTCTTCAGATGAGATTGATCCGCCAAGACCGGCTTTGGTGAGGTATACCTTCGAGAGGAGACCCTCGGCCGCATAGTAATCGATGCGGTTGTACTTGCCGATATTGGGATCCTTGGGAAGAAGCTCCATAGCCTTCTCAAGAGTCATAATGATGTACTCGTAGACATCTGCCTTGAGGACCTTGTTCTGCTCGTTGTAGGAAGCTTCGCTGATGACCTGGGTGTTGTCGTGGATAATAGGAACATCTCCGAAGGTACGGACAAGCAGGAAGTAAGTCATTGCCTTCCACGCGAGAGCCTCGCCGATAGCTTTGTTCTTGGCGGCGGTGCTGGCAGAGCCCGTGCTGTTGAGGATGTTCTGGATAACGGTGTTACACTGAGCGTTGACGGCCCAGAGGGAGTAGGACATATTCTTGAGGTCCTTGTCCGTACCGTTTACCGTAAGGGTTGAATAGGCGTTGTTGCCTTGATATACGTTTCCACACATGGTCTCGGAACCGTAGATATAGAAGCGGATGACGTCGTACCAGGGGGAATTGTACAGATAGTTGACGGACTGCTCTACCTGAGCGTCGTTCTGATAGTACTGCGCTGTAGTATAACGGTCTTCAGCCGGTCTGTTGAGGAAGTCCTCGCAGGAAACGGTGAAAAGAACTACGACTGCTGCGCAAATGATGTATTTGAATCTATTTTTCATCTTACTGTCCTCCATTTTAGAAAGTGAGATTTACACCGAAGGAGCAGGTCATAGGCGAAGGATAACGTCCGTTATCAACACCGAAGGTAAGACCTGTCGAGTCCTGAGTGGAGGCACCGACCTCAGGATCGAAGCCCTGATATCTGGTCAGCGTGTAGAGGTTCTGGATATTCATATAGACGCGTACATTGTCGAAGTGGATCTTCTCGAGCATGCTCTTCGGGAGAGTGTAGCCGAGGGTGATGTTCTTCACGCGAATATACGAACCGTCCTCGACATAACGGTCGCTGAGGCGGTCGTTGTCGTTAGGATCGGCGATAGTCGGGCGAGGGGTCTTCGTGTTCGGGTTGGAAACGCGGACATTGGTGACATCCCACTGCCAGGACTCGCCAGCTTTATACTCCTTCTCTGGATCGATGACCTCGAGGCGTGCACGGTCGGTAATGCTGATGTGCTGGTTGTACCAGACGCTGTTCATATGAACGAGACCGTTCCAGCCCTGTCCGAGAAGGTTGTAGTTGAGAACCTTGTTGCCATAGGATCCGTTGAGGAAGACGCTGAGGTCGAAGTTGCCGAAACGGAAGGTGTTGGTCCATCCGAAGGTGAACTTAGGAAGCGGGGAACCGATGTTGGTACGGTCGAGCTCGTTGATCTTTCCGTCTTTGTTGACATCCTCGAACTTGAGGTCGCCGGGCCATACGGTAGTATTGCGGTCGAATGCGTAGTAATCATTACCCGCCTCGTCTTTCTTGATTTCGGGGAACTTCTCGGGTGTAGGAGAATTGAGAATATCGTCCATATCCTTGTAGACACCGACTACCTTGTATCCATAGAAGTTATACAGGGATTCGCCGATTTCAGTAACGGAGACGATATCGTTCCACTGGCCGTAACCTACGAGCTGAGCGTTTGCGCTGCCGTCGAGGGCGATGAGTTTGTTCTTGTTGAACGAAATCTGGAAGTTGCTGTCCCAGGAGAAGAACTCTCTGTCGATAGGGTGAGTGTCGAGGGTGATTTCAAGACCGCGGTTGCGGATGGAACCGAAGTTGCCCTTAGGAGCTGCGAGAGCCGATGAGCCGTTACCCTGAGTACCCATATACGAAGGAAGAGTCATCGACATAAGCATGTCGCGGGAGATCTTCTGGTACATGTCGATAGTAAGGTTGAAGCGGTTCTGGAGGAAGTTGAGGTCGATACCGAGGTTGGTCTGCTCCTGCTTCTCCCAGTGGACGAAGATGTTCGAGATATTCGAAGGACGCTGGCTGTCGCCGAGGGCGGAAGGCATCTTCGACATTCCGGACTCCCAGGCACCTGAACCGATGTTGGAGTTACCGGTCTGGCCCCAACCGATACGGATCTTACCGTCGCTGAGGATATCCTTCATCTCGGCAGGGTAGAAAGCTTCATTTGTGAAGCGCCAGCTTCCTGCGAGGGAGTGGAATCCTGCCCAGCGGTTCTCGGGACCGAAGTTCGAAGAACCATCATAACGGAAGGTGTAGGTAAGGAGGTAGCGGTTGTCGTAGTTGTAGGTCTCACGGGTAAAGAAAGAGGCCATTGCGCTCGATCCGAATCCGCCACCGATGGTAGGGGACTTGCTGGTAGCAAGGCCGATGCTGTGGATCTCGTCAGAAGGGAGATCCGAGCTCGCTGCCCTGAGGTAGTCCCAGCGGGATTCCCAGGCTTCCTGACCGATCATCGCGGTAACGCTGTGCTTACCGAATGTATTATTATAGGTAAGGTAGTTCTTCCAGGACCAGTAGGTACTTCCGTTGCGCTGCTGGCTGATCTGGTTGCTGCCCTGCTGGAAGGTTCCGAGGGAGATCTTCGGCTTGTAGGTGTCTGCCTCAGAGCTGCTGATGTCGAAACCTACTTCGCTGCGGAAGGTGAAATGCTTGATGGGAGTAAGTTCTGCGTAGATACCTCCGTTGAGTTTCTGGCGCTCGAGAAGGTTCTCATTGTACATTGCAAGAGCCACAGGGTTCTTGGTGTTGAGTCCCTCGCGAACTACTGTAGAATAGTTGCCGTCGATGTCGTAGACGGGGATGTCCGGCAGAGAGGACAGGGAGTAGAAGATGACACCTTCCTGACCGTCGGCAAGCTTAAGGTTGTCGTGGGTGCGGGAATAGGCGGCGTTGACTCCGAGTTTGAACCACTCCTTGAGCTGGGCGTCCAGGTTGGTACGTACGCTGAAGCGGTCGAACTGAGAACCGATGATGGTTCCTTCCTGGCTCATGTATGAGCCGGATACATAGTACTGGACCTTGTCTGTACCGCCGGTAGCGCTTACCTGATGCTGATGCTGGAAAGCGGTGCGGAAGACTTCGTCCTGCCAGTTGGTACCCTTTCCGAGGAGGGAAGGATCGGCGTAGAGAGGATTGGCCTCTACCTCGCCGATATTCACCATATCGTTGTAGTACTCTGCGAACTGGCGGAGGTTAAGCATCTGGATGCGGCTGGTCTGGCGGGAAGCTGCGACCATTCCGTCGTAGGTGAACTTGGCGTCGCCTGCCTTACCGTGTTTGGTGGTGATCAGAACGACACCGTTAGCTCCCTGAGCTCCATAAATAGCTGTTGCGGAAGCGTCCTTGAGGATTTCCATGCTGACGATGTCGGGGCCGTTTCCGAGCGCATCGCCAAGACCGAAGTCCGAACCCGAGTTTCCACCGCCCTGGACGATAACTCCGTCGATGACATACAGAGGCTCGGCGTTGGCGTTGATAGTAGCCTGACCGCGCACACGGATGGATGAGGAAGAACCCGGAGCACCCGATGTCTGCACTGCAGTAACACCGGCTGCACGGCCCTGGAGGGTCTGGTCGAGTGAAGAGATGATCGATCCGCGGAGGTCTTCCTCCTTCATCGATACGGAAGCGCCCGAGAGGTCGCTCCTCTTCATCGTACCGTAACCGACAACGACTACGTCGTCCAGGAACAGGCTGTCTTCTTCAAGAATGACCTCGAAATAGGTTCTTGTTCCAACCTTGATTTCGGCGGTCTTGTAACCGATTGATGAGACCTCAAGCGTAGCTCCTTCCTTAACGGTGAGCTCGAAGCGGCCGTCAAAATCGGTAGTCGTGCCATTGGATGTGCCTTGTTCAACTACGGCTGCACCAATGACAGGGCCTGCGGCATCCTTGACAACGCCCGTGACTTTCGTCTGAGCCATCAAGGTTACGCTCACTAGGAGCGCCGCAAGGCAAGTAAACAACTTGCTTTTCATTGTACCTGATTTTTGGTTAATAAAATTGGTTAGTAAAAAATATATTGTTTGTGTTTGTGGCTATGGTGCTTAAAAAAAGTACTTTCGCATTATACTCTGCAAAAGTACCTTTATATATAAGTGTAAACAAATACTAATTTGACAAATAGTGCAAATTTTTTATTAGACCAACACTTTTTTCTTCTTATAGTTCATCCTGAAGTCGCGGGGTGTTACGCCACGTTTTGATTTAAATGTCCTGTTGAAGTTTGACAGGTTGTTGAAGCCGCAGTTGTAACAGATTTCAGAGATAGTCTGCGAGGAGTCTACAAGGGCGCGGGACGCGGCCCCCAGGCGGGTCTCTATGATGTAGTTGCTGACGGTCCTGCCGGTGTGGAGCTTAAAGTAGCGGCTGAAAGCCGTAGGGGTCATTCCGGCTATGTCTGCAAGAGTCTCGAGGGTAATGTCCTCGTTGTATCTTGATGCGACATAATCCTTGACAGAAGCAATTCTGGGGTCTTCGGCGGTAGTCTCGGCGCGTTCCGGATGGGCGGTGACATCGAGCTCATGATACTTCGAACGGGACAGTTCGTAAAGTATCTGGGTGAAGTGCATGAACTGCTTGAAAGAGTCCTTTTCGCTGGCCAGTCCGTCCAGGTAGTTGTACACTTTCATAATGGCGGATGTAGGGAAGGCGAGGCCGTGTTTTGCCCTTTCGAGCATTTCTTTTATCGATGCGAACTGGTTGCGGGACATAAGGCTGTCGCCCAACAGGTCGGGAGAAAAATGGATCGTAATCTCGCGGATCTGTTTTGGAGGGCAATTTCCCTGATCCCACACATGAGGGAGCTTAGGAGAATTTATAAGAGCGAGGTCGTACTCGCCTATTTCTTCGATGCTGTTGCCTACTATTCTTTTCACTCCTTTCGCGTTCTCAACGAAGTTGAGCTCACATTCGGCGTGTTGATGGATAGGGTAGTCGAAGGTTCTTTTGTGGCGCTCTACGATGAAGTAGCAGTCCTTCGGGGTTAGATGGGTGATCTCTTCAAGTACTTCTGCCATTGTAAACTGTGTTATTCAGTGGCAAATATACAAAAATTTCGAAAAACTGATACTTTTTTAACCGAGACGATGAATGATCTCCATACACATACGGCCGTTGTGGTACGGACATTTCCAGAAGCCGGCGCGGTCGTCGGCGAGGTTGACGCTGGCATCGGGGCGGCGCCCCCAGTACCACTCCCCGTCCGGGGCGATTATCGCGCGCTTGATATAGTCCCACTCCGCGAGCGAGCGCTCCAGGTCTGCGGGGTCGCCGGCAAGTTGCCAGCGGTTAAGGTAGCCGACGACAGCCTCCGCCTGAACCCACCAGTCGCGGTCGTCCTTGCGATATCCGCTCGCCGGATCGTATTCGTAGGTCATTCCCTCGCTTGTAAGGCCCTCGGTCGCTGCTGCCGCAAGCTCACGGCTTGCCCCAAGACATTCGAGATAGAGCAGACGGTCAATCGGATCTCCGCTCTCGCAGAGAACCTCTGCCGCCTCTACGAGCAGCCACGAAGTCTCGATATCGTGGCCGAAAGACTGCATTACGCCATGGAGGGTCCAGTTTTCGTCGAAAAATAGCCCAAGATGTCCGTCTGGCTGGATAATCTTATCGAGAAAGATGCGGATAAGATTGGCAAGCTGAGAGTGGAGCCCCTCATCTTTCCATACACGGTAAAGTCCGGTGTAGGCCTCGAGGATGTGGAGATGAGTATTCATAGTCTTTGCGAAGTTCTCATCCTTGTCAGATAAGCGCATATCCTCGATTTTTCCCCAGTCGCGCGTACAAGCCTCTATATAACCGTTCAGTTCAGAGTCGAAACTGTGTTCTTCGATACTCCTATACAGCGAAATCGCCAGGTCAAGAGCATCACCCCCGGCCGCGCGATAATACTCCGCAAGTCCGTAGACTGCGAAAGCGATAGCATAAAACTGCTTCTTCGTATCCAGCGGCTTGCCATCGGAATCAACACTCCAATAAGCGCCTCCAAATTCATGATCTACAAAATGGTCGGCAATATAGTCTTTAGCGCGAGTCGCAGCCTCCAGATACTCCGGTTTTCCAAGGATTCTGTAGGCCTGGGAGAAGGTCCAGAGAATTCTGGCGTTCAGGATCAGTCCTTTCTCGGCTCCATCTACAAGAATTCCATTACCGTCTCTGCGGCCATAGTACCCGCCTGCGGGGTCGGTCATACGGTTAATCCAGAAGGGAAGAATGTTTGAAGTAAGTTCTTGCGCGACTTCGGCGCGGAGTTGTTCGAGTGTCATATCGAGGACAAAGATATAAAAAAAGGCTGACCAAACGGTCAGCCTCTTATTGGGTAATTAACCTGATCTTACTCAGCCTCTACAACCTCGATCTTGAGGGTAGCGTAAACGCCTTTGTAGAACTTAGCCTTAGCCTCGAACTGGCCGAGTGCCTTGATCTCAGGAACCTCGATGTTGCGCTTCTCGACCTCGATGCCTGCTGCTGCGAGAGCCTCTGCAACCTGAGCTGCGGTGATACCACCGTAGAGTTTGCCGCCTTCGCCAACCTTGGCTGCGATCTTGATAGCAACTGCTTCTGCCTTAGCTGCAACAGCCTGAGCGTCTGCAACGAGCTTAGCCTCTTTGTGTGCCCTCTGACGGATTGTCTCCTCATTCTGCTTGATAGCTGAAGGAGTTCCGACGATTGCGAATCCCTGAGGAACCAGGTAATTGAGAGCGTAACCAGCCTTTACTTCTACTACGTCGAGAGCCTCTCCGAGACCTGCGACTTCTTTTTTAAGGATAATCTTCATACTCTCAATCAATTATTTAAGAAGGTCAGTAACATAGGGAAGAAGGGCGATGGCGCGCGCACGCTTGATAGCCTGGGCGACCTTGCGCTGGAACTTCAGAGAAGTACCGGTGATGCGGCGAGGGAGAATCTTACCCTGCTCGTTGAGGAACTTCTTGAGGAACTCTGCGTCCTTGTAATCCACATACTTGATGCCTGCTTTCTTGAAGCGGCAATACTTCTTCTTGCGAACCTCTACGGTCGGAGGATTAAGATAGCGGATACCGCTGTTTTCTACATTAGCTGCCATAATTATGCCTCCTCTGCAATTTCGGGTTCAACTTCGGGCTCTACGATCTCGGCCTTGGGCGCTTCCTCAACCTGAGGAGCAGCAGCCTTAGCGGCGCGGACCTGACGACGGTGCT
>ONOI01000025.1 GCA_900319375.1 uncultured Bacteroidales bacterium
CGGCATTTTCGAGAGAGACCAGCGCACGGCCGCCTGCTGCCGCCGGAATGAAGACGGTTGCCTTCTCGCCGCTGAGATAACTCTCTTTGTCTGTATTGAAGGTCAGCATAGTCAGGGCCTCGGGGTCCTTGCGGCCTGCGCGTCCCCAATACGAGTAGTCGTCGAGCATTACGGTCTTACCTGAAATATGTCCTCCATAGACATCGCGGACTATTACAAGATAACGTCCCCAGTCTTTGTCTTCTGCCCTGAGGGTGAAGGTGACGTCTTCTTCTCCTGATACAAGTTCGCCGGAAGCCACTGCATTGGAGTAGTTGCTATTCACATAATTGATCAGCTCTTCGGGATCATTCTCCCACCACCAGCTCCATTTCAGCTTGAAGATATAGTACTCAAGGTCTCTTCCTGTTATACGGTTTCCAAGAGCATTTACTGTAGCGACACTGATAACGTGGTCCTCGCCGGTCTGGAGATAATCTCCGTCGGGGAATTTAACTCCTACATAAGCGGGGAAAGGAGAGAACGGGAGAGACTGAGTAGTAAAGCTTTCGTCTCCGCCCTTTTCCTCAACTGAAGACACGATGAAGGCAGAAAGGAGACCCGGAGCGTCTTCGGCGCCAGGGAGATCGATCGTAGGTTCTGCATAACCTTCCGAATCAAGGGTAGTTTCGAAGAGTTCGTGTTCGCTTGCTGTGAAGGTAGACAGCGGGTTACGGAAAATGTATTTCTCAAAGCCCTTGAAGGTAGCCGGGCCCTTGGAGAGGGTCATCTTCGCCTTTGCCTTGAGGCCGGAGGCGGGAAGGCCGGTCAGCCATGATGAATGGACATACGCATCGAAGGTAGATCCTCCGAGGAGCATGTTGCCGCCGAGGTCGAGATTGACCTTGAGGCGGTTGGGCTTGATCGTTTCGATACGGAGGCTCTTATGGAACGAAGAGCCGCCGACTTTGATGTATGCGTTCCATACGCCGGTCGGGTCCTCGGGAGAGGTCGCAATCGGGAAGGAGTAGAATCCGTCATGGCCCAGGGAGCTAAGTCTTGTGTAGAACTGGCCCTGAGGGGTATAGAGATCGAGGGCGGCCGGATGATTATCGGGAAGCTGTTTCGCTTTGTCGGCCAGGATCATGGTGACATGGAGAGTGTCGCCCGGCCTCCAGACTCCGCGCTCGCCGTAGACAAAGGCCTTGAGGCCCTTCTCAACCCTGTCTCCAGAGACATCGAAGCGGCTGAGAGACTTCTCCTCTCCGTCTTTCATGCGGAGGTAGCCGGTAGTCTTTCCCTGACGGGCAACGACAGCGAAAGGCTTGCGGGCTACCGGAATTTCGGCAAGACCCTCAGAGTCTGTCTTAACCGAGGCAAGTCTCTGGAGCTGGAAATCATAAACCTCCAGGTTTACTCCAGCCATAGGAGTCGCGTCTTTGATGTCAGTTACCGCGGCCCACATCTTCTTCCCGTCTGCGTATTTTGCGACTATTCCCAGATTGGAAGAGATTATATTCACTCTAGGGAAGCGGTCTGAGATCATGTAGTAAGAGGGGGTATCCGGATTGTCTCTGTCTGACCACTCATAGTTCGCCCAGTCGAAGTCGCTGTCCCACCAATAGGTATCCGGCTCGTCCCATTCCTGCTCGGCTTCGTCGGAAGGTTTTCCGCTGGATACGGGAATCATTCTGGGAGCAGCCTTCCCTCCATACAGGGAGTATTCCTTACGGAAAGAGAGTTTGACGCGATAAATTGCGCCTGGCTCCTGCTTGAACAGGCCGGAAAGGTCTACGCTGAAATCGTTCCATTTGTGGAGATCGATAGAGGTATCCTGATACAGAGGGATCTGACGCTGATAAACCAGTCTACCCGAACGGCGGAGTTCCGAATATCCGTCATATTCGTTGTCCTGCAGGAAGAGCAGAACGTTGTTTTCGTAAATCTTGATGACGCTCACATCAACCGATGACAGGTTGACAGCGCGGAAAGGCAGGATCAGCGACTGCTCGTCCGGGAGGATGTTGCCGGAAAGAGGCAGCTCGACCGCCGGGAATGGATCTGCCGGAGGGAAGGTTGTGATGAAGTCCTCGTCCAGGGTCTGGCCGAAGGCGCTGCGGACTCCGCTATATACCGCCAGGGAAATATCTTCGCCTCTGGACTCGTAGTATACTCGGGCATAGTTGTCTCTGATATCGATGGTCTGGCGCAATACTCCGGAAAGCTCGATAAGACCTTTCTTGGAGGCCTCGGATGAAAGCGGCTCGCTGAAGCAGACCTCAACGCAAGGATTGCCGTTTCTGATAATGCGAGCATCCACAACCTTGAATTTCCCGCTTGCGGGGACTACCGTCTTGAGGGGCGCAGGCTCCTCGAACCCGTCTACCTGGAGCCAAAGAGTAACCGGGATGTCCTTCGATTCACGGGCGATGCCGGCCGTCTCGAAGCGCCATGACTTACCTTCTCCGGTAATCGTGATCGGGACCTCCGGATCCGCCGCCATGAAGATGTTGGACTTCTCGACCGGGGCACTGAGCTCGATGCTGCCCTGGAGCCTGGCCTCGTCGCGGATGATTATCCCGTCGAGGGTCAGCTCGGCCGTATTCTGGAGGGCCTTGAAAACGAATGGGAACTCCTTGCAGGCCTTATCGCTGACGTCGACGACCTCTCCCAGCTTGAACGCTCCTTCATAGACCACGCCCTCCTTAAGGGCGGCATCGGGTACAAACTCGACCACGGTCGGGCTCAGCCAGCGCGAAGAGCCGGCAAGAGCCGGTTTGAACCTGAAGAGATCGCTTTTCTGACGATCCATGGCGACCGGATAAGCCAACTCGATACGTAGCGTAGTAGTTGCAGGAACTACTCCGCCAGTATAAGCTTTGACATATGATGCAAAGGCCGGATCGGGGTTATTGATTACCTGCCTGGGGGAGTCTGCAGCCGCAGCTAAAACCAGCAGCACGCAGACGAGGACTCTTAGGAATCTCATGGCTATAGACGATTTTTTACCCATTAATTACTTGATAAGGTTCAGGAATTCGTTGCGCGTTTTCTCGGAATTGAGAAACGCCCCGCTGAATGCCGAGGTAGTAGTGATGGCGTTTGACTTCTCTACCCCACGGATCTGCATGCAGGTGTGGTTGGCTTCGATAACTACGGCAACTCCCAGCGGATGCAGGGCTTCCTGGATACAATCTCTTATTTGGACTGTCAGACGCTCCTGGACCTGAAGCCTGCGGGCATATGTTTCCACCACGCGCGCGATCTTGCTCAGGCCGGTAATATGACCGTTCGGAATATATGCGATGTGACACTTTCCTATGAAGGGCAGCATGTGGTGTTCGCAGACGCTGTACAATTCGATGTCTTTGATGAGTACCATCTGCTGATACTCTTCCTCGAACATGGCGCTGCGGATAATCTGAACTCCGTCTTCTTCGTAACCTTTTGTGAGGAACTGCATTGCCTTCGCTACACGCTCTGGGGTTTTCAGCAACCCCTCTCTTTCAGGGTCTTCACCAAGGAGCTCAAGTATTGATTTGACGTGTTCTGCGATCTGTTCAGTGACCTTCTGATCGTATTTTTCCAGTTTAGTGTATGCCATAATTTTAATGCCATACAAAGTTATTGTTTTTTTATCTATATTTGCCGCCAAATTGGAATAAACAAAAAACGAAATACTATGTTTTGGACACTCGAATTAGCCGGAAGCCTTGACGATGCGCCGTGGCCCGCAACAAAAGACGAACTTATCGACTACGCAAACCGCTCAGGAGCTCCTGAGGATGTTATCGAGAACCTCGAGGAACTCGAAGACGACGGAGAGATCTACGAGTCCATCGAAGACATCTGGCCCGATTATCCTACCAAGGAAGACTTCTTCTTTAATGAAGAGGAATATTAATTTGATAATCAAATAGTTACTGAGAGAGCCCGCGGCAAAAACCGCGGGTTTCTTTATCACTATACCAAGATTTTTGAGTAAATTTGATACCATGAAAGAGAAATATAACATAGGAGTGGCATTCAGCGGGGGAGGCGCGAGAGGCGCGGCTCATTGCGGGGCGCTGCAGGCGTTTCACGAATATGGGATCAAGCCGGAGGTGGTTTCCGGGTCGAGCGTTGGTTCGCTGGTAGCGACACTGTATGCCTGCGGATTTGAGCCCAGAAAGATGATCGAATTGTTCCAGGGGCTAAACTTCTTTAAGGATATAGTCAGTCCTACCGTTCCTACTGGCGGCTTGTTCGATTCACGACCGCTGGTAGAGATGATCAGGAAGACGTTGCCGTACACGCGTCTGGAGGATCTTCCGGTTCCGACTTACGTAGTGGCTGCAGACCTTGAGCACGCGGTTCCGAAGATTTTCTCTAAAGGCGAGATTGCGCCGAGGGTAGTCGCGTCCTGCTCTATCCCGGTAGTCTTCCGTCCGATGAACATTAATGGCATTCATTACGTTGACGGCGGAGCCTTCCAGAATCTGCCAGTCGCGGCCATAAGAAATAAATGCAAAACCGTTATCGCCCTCAGCCTGATCAATCTGGACGAGGAAAAATACAAGGACAATGTTATTGCGGTAGCTTCCCGGTCATTCCAGATGATGATGGTCTCGAACAATGCAGCCGACAAGGAAATGGCCGACATTGTCGTCGATCTGGACACGTCCGGCTGCACGGCCTATGATCTGTCCAAGATTGAGGATCTGTTCTTCAGAGGCTATGAAAGCACAGTGAAAGTCCTTGAGGAGAACGGATATCAAAGAGTCCTTCCTAAAGAGAATATAGTTTTCCCGCCCAGAAAGAACCAACTGGAAGAACTGAAAAACTACGAACTCGTCGTCAGGGAGAAAGTAGAGAAAGGCCTTACAGCCCTCAAATCCCTCAAAAAGTCCGCATAAAAAACACTATATTTGTAGTGATAATACTTAACTTATGAAAAAAATACTCTTTGTTCTTGCTGTCCTGGTCGTTTACTCCTGCACTCCGGAGTCGCCGAATAACTATGGAAATCTGAAGAAATCGTTGTATATCGGTGCAGAGAAAACTGCCTGGAAACCGGCACATGAGACAAAAGCCGACGACTCATTGACCGTCTCTAACGATATACCTTGGAAAGTAGGTGAAAAGGTACTTCTGCTTAGTTCTGACCAGAGTTATGAGGGGTGTACTGTTCATACGGTTGATTCCACATACAATGAGGAAACTGGTCGTTATGAAATCACCAGTGAAGGATGGAGCACATCCAGGCCCACAAAGAAAACGATATGTACTGTTTCCAAAGCAGATGGGTTAAAAAGCATTCTCATTCCTGACACACCGCTGGAAGAAGGAACTTATCGCGCTTTCTATCCTTTTTATCCCGAAATCAACGATGCGTACTGGTACGACAGGCTGGATATGAAGTTCTATATCATACCGAGGAATGGTATGAATAAAGATAGTCAGGATATCATGTATTCTGATCCGGTTTCGTACGAGATAGGAGATTCGTTGTCTTTCGTCCTGAATCATTTTGTCGCTTTGATTGATATAGATATATATCCCCCTAAGACAGGTTTCCTTGCATACTATGCTATGTTGGCGTCAGATGCCCCTGTATTTCCTGGCACTATTCAGTATTGGATCGATAAAAAGTCTCTTGATCCATTATCATACCTAAATTTCACCTCCATTAATACGTTAAAAGGGAGTAGCTTGAAAGAGGGAGTTAAATGTAAATCCGCCACGTCTGTCTATCCGCTGCCGTTCGATGGCGCACCGGTTTACGTTCATCTTTTTTATTCAGATGGGACCCACTATGTTTCAGAGCAGCTCTCATTGCCCTCTCTCGCCTACGGCGAAGAGACAAAACTTGTAGCAACAGACTTTAGTGAGACTGATGAGCCGTATCAAGGCGCCGGCAGCGAAACATTCGGCGGGCCTATTGAGTTTGATTACCCGGAATGGTTATTTACAGACAGTTTTCCGTCATTAACCAAATCATGCTCTCGTTGACGAGGCGGGATTCGGGAAGAGTGGGGTCGGTCACATTGTGGACGTGCCCCACTTTTCTTTTGTCGGAGTCGATGTCGAGATACTCCAAAGACAAGCCGAGGGAGTCACAGTCTGCTTTCAGATACTCCGCCTGGATGCGGACGAAATCGCGCTTGCAGGTAGAGACGAACAGAGGGCAACTGAACCCATCAATATAAGTACGGGGCGAAAGAGATGCCATCCATTCCTTATCCTTGAAACGGGGACCTATGAACCAGGCCAAAGGGTGAGGACAAATTGTCCACCCCCTTGTTGTACGAACGCCTGGAGGCCCTCAGAAAGAATATTTCGCCAATCTGGAACGAATGTTCCGCATCATCCAGTCCACCCCCTCCTCGGGCTGTGGGAGCGTTTCCATAATTCTGATTTCAATTACATCGAATTCGAGGCAATTGAGACAGAGGCAGGCCTTAACAGTTTTGTCCTGACTCCTAAGAGATGGGTAGAACAAACAACATATTGAAAATCAATAAATTACAAAACTGCCGAGGACGATTCCTTGGCAGTTTTTGGTTATTTAGCCATTTTGGGACTATCCCTGAAAGAAGAGGAATAGTTTGTGGAGGATAATTACTATCTTTGGATAAATCAAACATTAATATCGTGATGCACAAGATAGTTCTTTCTTTTGTTCTGTTGCTGCTCTCCTCGGCTATGGCATTTGGTCAGTATGCAAATATCCCAAATGTTGATGTAACCTCTACAAAGGAATACAATCTGGCCAACACGGCTTTTTATGGTGGTATTATAACTGCCAGTGTCGGTGCTGTTGCTTGGCTTGGTGGTAATGTCGTTTGTATGATTGAACAAAACAAATATACTAACAGCCATTCAACAACAGGAACTGTAGAAGAAATCTATAACTTGAATCAGGAAGCCAAACAGCAACCTGCATATAAAACAGGAGAAGCATTTGAGATTGGTGGATTTGTGACTATGCTTGCTGGTGCAGGTATTGCTTGGTTCGGCACTAGCAGAATGAAGAAAATAAAAAATGCTGCTGGGCAAACCATAGCCACAATTGGATATGCTCCAACTGAAAATGGAATAGCAATAGCAATGAGGTTTTAATCTTTATGTTTTTATGAAAACATTGAAGCACATAGCAATAATGCTGGTGGCAGTAGTAGCTGTTTCATCATGTGATTACTTCTATTCTCTTGATCTAGAGAATCAGTATAGTGAGGGTATATATATCTGGTCCCAGAAGACCGGCTTAAAAACAGGGAATGACCCTCAGTCTATTGATGAATTAAATGATAAATGGTACTTACATTACATAGAGCCAGGGCAAATGGGGTCTTTTGCAGATGTTATGACAGGTCGGCCAGTTGATGCACAATGGGTTGTTGAGGATGTTTTCTGGGAGACAGATGTCCTGATGGTAGCCATATTTGATGCAAAGAGATTAGACGAGAATTGGGGTGTTGGAAAGATGTCAGATTATGTGATTCAAAAGTATTGGTTAAGGAAAGAGGATGTGGTTGAAGAAGATGGCAAGACCTATAAAAAGATTTCCTTTCCCCCAAATGAAGGTATGAAGGATGTTGAAATGGAGCCTGCCTATGGCACATACAATTGATTCTTTGGGATAGTTATATGTTTAACGAGGAGGAATATTAATTTGATAATCAAATAGAAAGCCGGGGTGAGAGCCTCGGCTTTTTTAGTTTCGGGGCAAAGTCAAAAAAAATCCGTACCTTTGCCGAGCTAATTAAACCTTAAACCAAATGATTTCATCACAAGAGTACTTCAACTCCATGTTGCCGAAGGAGGAACTTGAAAGACTTCCCTACCTTCCTACCATGGGGAAATTCGTCGACTGGTTTACAAAGGAATACGCCGATATGCCGGCTCTTTCTGATACAGTCAACACCATCACTTACAAAGAATTAGGACACAGAGTAGCACGCCGCCGTGCCTTTATCGAAGGCCTTGGCCTTCCGAAGGGCGCCCATATCGGCATCTTCGACCGCAACAGCCAGGACGCTATAGAGCTTTTCCTCGCTGTCACTTCGGCCGGATACGTAGCAATGAACTTCCCCGCCCAGCTGCCCGAACCGGCAGTAATCGGCTCCTGCATGAAGTTCGATATCGCTGCCCTCTTCGTACGCGAGGAGTTCATGCCCCTTACCGCGAAGCTTCAGGGCGTCAAGGTCCTGCCCGCAGCGAGCATCGCCGACACTGAGGCTCCCTCGGCCGACATCGACCCTGAGAGCACAGCCGCCATCTTCTTCACCGGCGGAACTACCGGCACCCCCAAGGGAGCAGTCCTGACCCACCGCGCTCTGATGAGAGGCAATTACAACGCCATCTTCAAGCCCGGCAAGGTTATCGGTGTCCATCGTTATATCGCCATCCTGCCCCTTAGCCATGTCTTCGGCCTGATCGCCGGAACTTGCGGCTGCTTCTACACCGGCAACCTCCTGTTCACCTGCGAAGATATGAAGGCAACTATCGGCAAGATTCCCGCTATCAAGCCTACCCTTCTCGTTATCGTCCCCGGTATCTGCGATATCCTCGCAGGCCTCTGTAAGATGTACGGTCCCCAGTTCCTTGGCAGCCTCAAGATGATCATCTCCGGCGCAGCGAACGTACCTCCGCGTCTTGTGAGCATCTTCTCGAAGATGGGTGTCGAGTTCTGCTTCGGCTACGGCCTTACAGAAACCGCCAACCTTACTTCAGCAAATGCCAATGCGGTAGAAAAGCCCACTTCCATCGGCCGCATCTATCCCGGCCAGGAGACCAAGATCGTAGACGGCGAGCTGTGGGTTAAGGGAGACAACCTCTTCTCCGGCTATTATAAGGATCCCGTCAGGACCGCCGAAGCTCTTACTGAAGACGGTTGGCTGCGCACCGGCGACCTTTGCCGTTTCGACGACGAAGGATTCCTCTATATCACCGGCCGCATCAAGAACCTTATCATCCTCGCTAATGGCGAGAATGTAAGCCCCGAGAGCCTCGAGGAGCCCTTCTACGCAGATCCTTGCGTGCGCGACGCGATGGTCAAGGAAGACGAGCTCAACGGCCAGCAGGTAATTGCAGTGGAGATTCTCCCGTTTATGCCTGCATTCGAAGGCAAGCCGTGGGAGGAAGTTGAAGCATACATGCAGGCCTTGGTAAAGAAGATCAATGCCACCCTTCCTTCAACACATCAGATTATTAAAGTAACAGTGCGCACAGAAGACTTCAAGCGCACTGGAAGCATGAAAGTAGCCCGCGTATGACAAGAGAAGAAGTTTTCGAAGGTCTCAAGGAGATCATCTTAGATATCCGCCCGAAGACTAATCTGGAAAACGCCGGTTTTGAAACAGAACTGGTGAGGGAACTCGGTATCGATTCCCTCACCATGCTGATTCTGTCTCTGGCGGCAGAAGAGAGATTCCAGGTCCACTTCCCTGACGGCGCACCCGCCCCGTTTACGGTAGGCGATGTATGCGACGCCGTTCTGCAAGCACAGAGCTAGAGTTCCTTCACATACGAACGACGCCTCTGATAGGGCTTCGGATCGTAGTCTCCGAACAAGGTTTGAACCTTGTGATTTTCTTCCAACTGGGGGTTGAGCAACAAACGCTTGATCCCCAGTTTGATATAGTTTTCGTGGAGATACTTGAACATAAGAAGAGCCGCGCCCTTGGTCTGATACTCCGGCAGAACTCCGATCAGCAGACCTTCAGCGACATGGTTCTTCTTAGGGTTAAGCTCGGGAAGGATATGAATCCATCCGAAGGGCAGAATACGGCCCTTGGCCTTACGGACGCCGGCGCTGATGTGGGGCATCGTTACGGTAAAGGCTACCAGCTCGTCTTTTTCATTTACGACGAAAGCGACCATATCCTTGTTCAGGACGGGGACATACTGCTTCACATAGCCGTCTATCTGCTCATCTGAAAGCTTGCTATACTCATATAGACCTGCAAAGGCGCTGTTAAGGACATGGAACATCTCCTTACCGCGACGGGCCATCTGCTTAAGCGTATTAGCCCTGTAGATATGAACCCCGTAGCGCTTTTCAACCAGATCTGCGTACTGCATCATCGGCGGCAGTTCGTCTGCGAATTCAACGAAACGCTGAGTCCAGTCTACATCCTTAGTGAAGCCCATCTTCTCAAGGAACTCCCCATAGTAAGGATAGTTATAGATGACGGTGAAGGGACTTTCATTTTCGAAACCATCGACGAGCAGTCCTTCGCGGTCCATATCGGTAAACCCAAGAGGGCCCTTGATTTTCTGGGCACCGCGCTCCTTGCCCCAGGTAATTACGCGATCGACAAGGACTTTAGCTGCCTCAAAGTCTTCTGCGACATCGAACCAGCCGAAACGGACGGTATTCTCATTCCACTTTTTGTTGGCGTTGTGATTTATTATAGCTGCGATACGCCCAACCACCTTTTTCCCGCGTAAGGCAAGGAAAAGTTCTCTTTCACAAAATTCAAGGGAGGGATTTTCGGGCCCGAGGGACTTGTATTCATCGTCCTCAAAGGCGGGCACCCACTTATCACAGTCTTTGTAAAGGTCCAGCGGGAACTGGATGAATTGCCGAAGCATTCGTTTCCCTTCTACGGGAATAATAATCAAGTCTTGCATAATTAGGTTTTAGCGTATACGCAAAGTTACAAAAAAAGAGGGAAACTACTCTTTCCCTCTACTTAATTGAAGCAAGTTTGTCGATCATATCGTCCAGCATCCCATATAAAGCAGGAACTGTTTCAGGAGTAAAACTGGCGCAGTACGCTGCCGTACCGATAGCTCGGGGCACACCTGTCAGTTCCGTCTCGAGAGCCTTTCCTTTTTCAGTGAGGGTAACTATCATCTGCCTTGCGTCCCGGAGCCCTCTGCTTCTTTTAACGATCCCCTCTTTTTCCATACGCTGAAGAAGAGGCGTAACAGTGTTGGTTTCCAGATAAAGGCGCTTGGCAATGTCGTTCACAGGCTGAGCGTCCTTCTCCCACAGGACCAGCAGCACAAGATACTGCGGGTAAGTCAGACCGTAGCCGGACAGCAACGTAGTGTAGGCCTGGGTGAGAAGGCGCGAAGCGGTATAGAGCCTGAAACATAGCTGGTTATCCAGCCGTAATTCCTCTCTCATCAGAGCATTTCTTTGATATCCTTCTCTATGTCTTTCGGCTCAGTGACAGGAGCGTAACGCTTAACTACGCTGCCGTCACGGCTCACGAGGAACTTAGTGAAGTTCCAGAGGATGTCGCTGTCTTTCTCGACACTTTTGCTGATACCCTTCAGCATCGTTTTGGTAGCTTTTCCCTTGAGGCCTTTGTATTCCTCAGTAGGAGCCTGAGCCTTAAGATACTCAAAGATAGGCTCGGCGTTAGCGCCGTTGACGTCAACCTTTGCCATCAAAGGGAAAGTAACGCCGTGGTTCAGGCGGCAAAACTCAGCAATCTCCTCATTGCTGCCAGGTTCCTGATGTGCGAACTGGTCGCAAGGGAAGCCGATGATTACGAGTCCCTGATCCTTATACTTCTGATAGAGCTCCTCAAGTCCGTCGTACTGCGGGGTAAAACCACACTTCGATGCAGTATTCACTATCATCAGGACCTTTCCTTCATACTGAGCGAAATCTACCTCAGTTCCCCTGTTGCTCTGGGCTTTGAAATCATAAATCTTTGCCATACTCTCTGAGTTTTGTGCGCAGGCCGCTGCCGACACAAAGAGAAGCGCCGCGCTGATTATTATATTATTTACTGTTTTCAAAATCGATTTATTTACAAAAAAATCCCGGACGGGAAGGTCCGGGATCAATCAAAAACCAGAAAGGGTAAAAACAGGCAATTCGGCGCCAAAATCCCGGAAAACGGCGCCGGAGCGGCTAGGGCGAGGGACTTAGAGGAGCGAAGCGACGACGTCGGCATCAGCCGACCGGCCGGCCCGGGTATTTGGCGAAGACAAATACGGAAAGGGAGGAAGGCCGAAGGGGGCTAGGGGGAAGGACGCTTCCCCCGTATGAATAGTTGACGAGTCCCGCTCGAGGGAGTCTCCGTCCGCAGGCGCCAGAAAGGGGAAAAACGATTATGCAGCGTCCATCGCCTGGCAGGCGGTGATGGCGATCAGGTTGTAGATGTCCTCGACGGAGCAGCCGCGGCTGAGGTCGTTGACCGGACGGGCGATACCCTGGAGGATGGGGCCGATAGCGTCTGCGTTTCCGAGACGCTGGACCAGTTTGTAACCGATGTTACCGACCTCGAGGTTCGGGAACACGAGAACGTTGGCCTTGCCTGCGATATCGGAACCGGGGGCTTTCTTCGCGCCCACTGAAGGGACGAGGGCGGCGTCTGCCTGCAGCTCTCCGTCGATCTTGAGAGACGGGCTGAGCTGGCGGGCCAAAGCCGTCGCTTCTACGACCTTATCTACGACTTCGTGTTTCGCGGAGCCCTTGGTTGAGAACGAGAGCATCGCGACACGCGGCTCGGCAAAGCCTGCGACGCTCTTGGCGGTCTGAGCGGTACAGACTGCGATCTGAGCGAGCTGGCTGGCGTCCGGGGTGGGAGTTACCGCGACATCGCCTACTACAAGTACGCCGTTCTCGCCATACTCGGGGGTTTTGGTAATAAGGAGCATGGCACCGCTGACGCAGGTAATGCCGGGAGCACACTTAATGATCTGGAGGGCGGGACGAAGGGTCTCACCGGTTGTAGAGAGGGCGCCGCTGATCTGTCCGTCTGCATCCCCACTCTTGATGATGAGGCAACCGAAGTAAAGAGGGTTCATGACGAGTTTGCCAGCCTCTTCCGGGGTCATGCCTTTCGCTTTGCGAAGCTCATACAGAAGATTCGCATATTCTTCCGTCTTAGCAGAAGTAGCCGGATCGATTATAGTCGCCTTGGAGATATTCTTAAGACCGAGCGAAGCAGCCTTGGCTGCAATCTCCTTCTCGGAACCTATAAGGATAATATCTGCGAGGCCGTCTGCGAGGGCGCGGTCTGCTGCCGTAATAGTACGGTCTTCGAGTGATTCAGGGAGAACGATGCGCTGCCTGTTCGAGCATGCGCGGGCGATAATACTTTCAATAAGTGTCATATTACTTGTTATTTTTCAAATTCTTGCAATACAAAATCAGCGTAGATCTTGTCTATAATAGCGCAGACCAGTTTGTAGGCCTTGCTTTCCGGAGTATAGACGGCCGGAGCTACAAACCTTACACGGCCCTGGCGTTTGAGTTTAGCCGCTACCGCGCGCTTCTTCTCATTCTTGGGATCGAAGACGGCGATAGGGTTTCCGCCGAACATGCCGACTATCTTCATACTGGGGACGTCTGTCTCCCCGTCTCCGAAATATATCATATGGGAAAACGGGACGCGCTTTTTATTCTCGGCGGTAGAGGCGTTGACCATCTTACTGTCGCGGGCGCTGAATATTCCCTTGTTGATTTTGAAAAGGAACTGCGTTTTGTTGGTATAATCAACTGCGATGCCCGGCCATACTGCCTCGCCTGCTTCATTATATATATAACTGCCGGCGAAGATGTGTTTGAATTCCTTGGCGATTGCCGTTCCTTCGACCATTTCCTTAAGGCCGCTGGAATTGATGTAGTGTTCGACCCTTACGCCATGGGCAGCGCCATAGTCATTGACGAGCTTGAACCAGCCGCGGACGCCTTCGAAAAAGTCTATGTCCCGGCCGAAGCGCATGAAGTCTTCCCGGCGAAGGCTGATTCCCTTCGCGCGGGCTTCATCGTACATCATTTTCATGTAGGCGAGGACATCGGATGCGTCCTGGTCTACCGCGAGGCTGTTGCTCTTTTCCCAGAACTCCTCTTTAGTTGTTCCCATCGCCTGGATAAAGCCGAATTCCTGCATGTTTCCGGGAGCGAGGGTACCGTCGAAATCGTAGATAAGCGCTACAATTGGTTTTTTCATTTCACCAATTATTTAATGGTTTCGCCACAAATATCGTAATAATTCGCCACATACCCACACGCATGTTTGGCAAAAAATCGAGTCAAAATTATTTTTGCTACTGCAAAAAAACCAAACCTATATGTCGAAATATCCGCATTATCTGGAAAGTCTCCAGAACGCAACACGAAAGTATTGGAACAAAACAGCCCTCCACACTATGGGCGGCGACTCCTTTACCTACGGCCAGATGGCTGTCCAGGTAGAGAAATTCCACCTCGCATTCGAAGCCCTCGGATTCAAGAAGGGCGATAAAATAGCTCTCTACGCAGCAAACGGCGCCCGTTGGGGAATGGCCTATATGGCAGTCAATACCTACGAGACGGTTATCGTTCCGCTCCTCGCCGACTTCACCCCCGCAAACGCAGCATTCCTTGTCGACCATTCCGAGGCCGTTGCCCTCTTCACCAACAAGGTGAAATGGGAAAAGATGCCTCTCGACAAGATGCCCAACCTCCGCATCGCGATCGATGTGGATACATGGGAGTGTCTCTGGGCCAAGGACGCGAAGACAGAGAAAGCCTACGCGAAGATGGAAAGCCTCTTCGAGGAGAAATGGAAAGGCAACTTCGGTCCCGAAAATGTAGTCTACCCTACCGACAACATGGACGATCTTTCGACCATCAACTATACCTCCGGCTCAACCGGCGACCCGAAGGGCGTAATGCTTACATACCGCAACTTCAGCGCGAATGTAGACTATGACCAGCGCTACATGCCCGCCGGCGACAAGATAGTCTCGATGCTCCCGATGGCCCACATGTACGGCCTCGTTATCGAGTTCATCTACCCGCTCGCCAATGGAACCGGAATCTACTGGCTCGGCAAGGCCCCGACTCCCGCTACCCTTCTCAAGGCGTTCCAGGAAGTCAAGCCCTACCTGCTCGTAACGGTTCCGCTCGTAATGGAGAAGATCTACAAGAGCAAGCTTAAGCCTACCCTCGACAAGCCCATCGTGAAGGTGCTCACCAAGATTCCCGGCATCAATACCATCATCTACAAGAAAGTTCGCGAGGGTCTCGTTCAGGCCTTCGGAGGCAATGTCCAGGAATACATCATGGGTGGCGCAGCCCTCAACCCTGAGGTCGACCGCCTGTTCAAGAAGATCAAGCTCCCTTATGTCGTCGGCTACGGAATGACCGAAGGCTGCCCGCTGCTCGCTTACTCCGGCTGGAGAGACTACATCCCTGGTTCATGTGGCCGCCCCGTCGACATCAACGACATCAGAATCGACTCGGAGGACCCTCAACACATCGCAGGCGAAATCCAGGTCAAGGGCGACAACATCTGCATCGGCTACTACAAGAATCCTGAAGCCACAGCCAACGCCTTCACAGATGACGGCTACCTCCGTACGGGCGACCTCGGCATCATGGCCAAAGACGGCACCATCTTCATCAAGGGCCGCTCGAAGGCTATGATCCTTACCGCCAACGGACAGAACGTCTACCCCGAGGAGCTGGAGGCCATTATCAATTCCCAGCCGTACGTTTCGGAATCCGTCGTAGTAGACCGTGCCGGTAAGATCGTAGGCCTCGTCTACCTCGATCAGGACGCAATCAAGAACGCCGGACTCGACCAGGAAGCCATCTCGGACATTCCAGAGAACATCAGGCTCGCCACCAACAGACATCTCCCCGGCTACAGCCAGATCGCGAAGATAGAAATCGTCCTCGAGCCCTTTGAAAAGACTCCTAAGATGTCTATCAAACGCTTCCTTTACAAATAATCTGACAAATTGTCACTGGAATAGAAATTGCGTTTTTCTCCTGCAGAAAGACGCAATTTATTTGTTATGGAAAAGACAAAAGGAAATATCGGAGTAACCACCGAGAATATCTTCCCGGTAATCAAACAGTTTCTTTACAGCGACCACGAAATCTTCCTGCGCGAGCTGGTAGCCAACGCAGTTGACGCATCTCAGAAGATGAAGACCCTCGCCAGCACGGGCGAGTTCTCCGGCGAACTCGGAGAGATGAAGGTGACAGTCGAACTGGACGAAAAGGGAAAGACCCTGAAGATTACCGACCGCGGTATAGGTATGACCGCAGAAGAGGTAGACAAATATATCAACCAGATAGCTTTCTCCTCCGCAGGGGAGTTTCTTGAGAAATATAAGGATCAGGCTAGCGGAATAATCGGCCACTTCGGTCTGGGATTCTACTCCGCTTTCATGGTTTCCTCCAAGGTCACCATCGAGAGTCTGAGTTGGAAAGAAGGCAGCAAACCGGTATTCTGGAGCTGCGACGGCTCGCCGGAATTCGAGATGAACGAGTGTGTGCGTTCCGAGCGCGGAACTACCGTGACCCTGTATCTCGACGGCGACAGCGAGGAATTTGCTTCCAAGGGCCGCATCGAGAGCCTGCTCCACAAATACTGCAAGTTTATGCCTGTCCCCGTAGTCTTCGGAAAGAAGACGGAGTGGAAAGACGGCAAGAGTGTAGAGACAGACGAGGACAATGTCATAAACTCGATAGAGCCTATCTGGACTAAAGCCCCCTCTGAGCTGAAAGATGAGGACTACCTCAACTTCTACCATGCTCTTTATCCGATGGAGGAGGATCCTATGTTCTATATCCACCTCAACGTAGATTATCCGTTCACTCTTACCGGTGTACTCTACTTCCCTAAGATTAAGGAAAGGATGGCAATAGACAAGAACAAGATCCAGCTCTACTGCAACCAGATGTTCGTCACGGACCACGTAGACAATATCGTCCCCGATTTCCTTACTCTTCTCCACGGCGTAATCGATTCTCCCGACATCCCGCTGAATGTCAGCCGCAGCTACCTTCAGTCAGACGCCAATGTCAAGAAGATCAGCACCTATATTACAAAGAAGGTTGCCGACAGGCTCGAACAGATATTCAAGGAGCAGCGCGGAACCCTCGAAGAGAAGTGGGACAACATCAAACTTTTCATCGAGTATGGAATGCTCTCAGACGAGAAATTCTGCGAAAGGGCTGTAGAATTCGCTCTATTGAAAGATGTTGACGGAAAGTATTACAGCTTCGATGAATACCGCAAGGCCGTCGAGGAAACTCAGACCGACAAGGATAAGAAGGTTGTCTTCCTCTATGCTACCGATACCGAGAAGCAGTACTCTGCAATAGAAGCAGCCAAGAACCTGGGCTACAACGTCCTCTTGATGGACTGCGAGTTAGACTCCCATTTCGTCGGCCTTCTCGAACAGAAGATTAAGGATGTCCGCTGCGCCCGGGTTGATTCCGATTCCGCTTCACGCCTCATCCCGAAGGAAGACGAGATTAAGCCTACGATGAGCGATGAAGACAGCAAGACTCTGTCCGAGCTCTTCAAGGGAGCCCTTCCCGAAGGTCCGGAATGGACGGTGGAGGCAGCCAACCTAGGCGAAGACGGCGAAGCTGTTCTCATCACCCAGAATGAGTTCATGCGCCGTTACCGCGAGATGTCCTCTATCGGCGGCGGGATGAACTTATACGGTTCGATGCCTCAGATGTACGACGTGAAAGTAAATATGGAGAACCCTGTAATCGCAAAGATATGGGGAGACCGCGAGAATACTTCGGATCTCCTCCACCAGGTAGTCGACCTGGCCCTGCTCTCCAACGGCCTTCTGACCGGTAAAGCTCTCGCGGAGTTCATCTCCAGAAGCTCCGAGCTGCTTAAAAAATAGGCGTGTTTCGTAACTCGCTGAGTCGCAGCAGATTACGCAAAACGATGTACCTGGAATGAGGTACATCGTTTTACGTATCTACCTAACATCCAGGAAGTTACGTAACACGGCCAGCTTTATTTCCTTCTAAATAATATTATGAGTAAATTAGCGGACGATATGAAACGCCTTATAGCACTTCTGGGCCTGGCGGCGATCCTCGCCGTCGCAGCCCTGGCCGCGGTGGACATCGACGCTGCCCGCAAGGATTACATAGACAAGTACTCCGCCCTTGCCATCTCCGAGATGGAGAGGTCCGGTGTACCCGCCTCGATTACCCTCGCCCAGGGTCTTCTGGAGTCTGGAGCAGGCCGCTCTACCCTTGCGACTAAAGCCCACAATCACTTCGGCATCAAATGCGGCAAAGCATGGACAGGAAATAAGACTTACCATGACGACGACGCCCCCCAGGAATGTTTCCGCTCGTACTCGAAAGACGAAGACTCCTTCAAGGACCACTCCGATTTCCTTCGCTACTACGACCGCTATAAATTCCTCTTCGACCTCGAGGTTACGGATTATAAAGGCTGGTGTTACGGTCTTAAGCAGGCCGGATACGCAACCGACCCCAACTACGCGACTAAGCTCATCCAGCTCATCGAAGATTACGATCTCTGCAGCTACGATAAGGGTACAGTCGTAAAGATCAAGTCTCCGGACGAGCTCGAAAAGGCCGTTATAATGCCTTCAAACTACGACGAGCAGTTCCGCTTCTCCCTCGAGCGTACTATCTATCAGAAGAACGGAGTCGCATGTATCTACTCCGTCGCAGGCGATACCTTCAACTCGATAGCCCTGATCTACGACCTCTTCCCCCGCGAGATTCTCCGTTTCAACGATCTGAAGGAGCCCGTAGAACTCCTTCCCGGAACCCTCGTGTATATTCAGGCTAAGAAGAACAAGGCAGCCAAGGGCCTCGACAAATACATCGTAAGCGAAGACGGCGAGTCGCTGCGCGAGATCAGCCAGCGTTTCGCAGTCAAGATGCGCAGCATCGAGAAGCGCAACAAGCTTAAGAAAGGCGTACCTCTTGTAAAAGAGCAGGAACTGAAACTAAGGTAAACAGTGACGACAAAAAAGAAACACTCCGGCATCTGGCGCGTCATATTGATCGCCGCTCTCGCCGTCGCGTTCTTCGGAGCGCTTCAGGCGTGGGGATGGTTGCGCAACAACCGTCTCCCGGCCTTCTACGGGGATGCCGAGGTCTACGTCACTCCCAAGACTACCCCCGAAGATGTTATCGCCCAGATTAAATCCCAGACAGGAATCCGCTGGGAGGAGGCGCTTCGCGAGGTTTTCAAGCAGAAACAGGTAGAAAAATACATCACTCCCGGCCATTACACCGTAAAAGCCGGACACTCCTGTGTCTATGTAGCCAGAATGCTCAACAACAGCTGGCAGTCTCCAGTGAAGCTTACTATAGGCGGAGGCCTGCGCCTCAAGAGCGAAATCGCGGCATCGATAGGGCGCCAGATGAGGGTAGATTCAGCCGAGGTTGCGCGCGCGCTGAACGACGAAGTGTTCCTCAGGAAGTTCGGATTCAATCCTACCAGCGTCCTGCTGATGATAATCCCGGACACATATGAAATCTACTGGGACGCTACTATTACAGACATCTTCACTCTTTTCAAGAAAGAATACGACAAATTCTGGAACGACGAGCGAAAAGCCAAGGCGAGAGCCCTGAGGCTCACCCCTTCCCAGGTCGGCGTCTTCGCTTCCATCATCGCCTGTGAATCCAACTACATCCCCGAGTACACCAAACTCGCCGGGGTGTATGTCAACCGCCTGCGCAAGGGCATGAAGCTCCAGGCCTGCCCGACAGTCGCCTATTGCTTCGATTTTAAGCCCCACAGAATCCTCCAGAAACATCTTAAGGTGGATTCTCCCTACAACACTTACAAGCACCTCGGCCTCCCTCCGGGACCGATCTGCTGTCCTTCAAAAGCCGCTATTGACGCAGTACTCAACGCAGATGTCGCCTCTGGATATCTGTACTTCTGTGCCAGTACCGCCTTTGACGGCACCAATGTCTTCTCAAAGACTTACGCAGAACACCAGAAAAAGGCCCGCGCATATCAGCAGGCCTTAGACGCTCAGAAGAAGTAGTATGGAAGATCTTGTAAGCAGAGCCCGGGAAGTGGCGATGTCCATTCTCGGAAACGAAGTCCGCCACAACGGCGAGCCCTTCATCAATCACCCTGACGGAGTCGCGGCTATTGTCCGCGACGAGATCGGTCTGCCCGAGGAGTGTATCGCTGCCGTTTATCTCCACGAAGCTACCAGAGTCCATCCCGAGGTAGATCTGTCCGAGTTCCCTCAGGATGTTCTTACTATTGTCACCGGACTCAACAAGATCAGTACTATCAAGCCCAAAGACACACGTCTTGAGGCTGAAAACTATAAAAAACTGATAGTCCAGTACAGCACTGACCCCCGGGTAACTGTCATCAAGATTGCAGACAGGCTCGAGGTGATGCGCAACCTCAGCATCTTCCCGAAGAGCTCCCGCGAACAAAAGCAGCTGGAGACTCTGATGCTGTATATCCCCCTTGCCCACCAGCTCGGACTCTACAACATCAAGAGCGAACTGGAAGACATTTATTTCAAGTTTTCCGAGCCCGAACAGTACAGGTCAATAAAGAACAAACTCGCCGCTACCGCCCCTCAGCGCGAGCAGCTGATGAAAGAATTTATCGAGCCCCTCAAGGAGAAAATCGATAAAGCCGGAATCAAATACAAGCTCAAGATAAGGACTAAAACCGCCTACAGTATCTTCCGCAAGATGCAGGTCCAGAAAGTCCCCTTCGAGGGAGTGTTCGACGTATTCGCCATACGTTTCATAATCGACTGCGAGCCGGACAGAAAACTTGAGCAGGACCTCTGCTGGAAGGTATATTCCTACGTTACGGAGGAGTACGAGCCGGACACGAAACGTCTTCGCGACTGGCTTACCAACCCCAAGCCAAACGGATATGAATCCCTCCACATCACGGTCAAGAACGCCAAAGGCCACTACATCGAGGTCCAGATCCGTACTACGCGTATGGACGAAATAGCCGAGAGCGGCCTCGCGTCCCACTGGTCCTACAAGGGCATCAAGGCAGAGCAGACCCTGGACAAATGGCTGACCTCGGTCCGCTACGCGCTCGAACATCCTACCGAAGCGAAGCCGGAAGACAGGCCCATGGCCCCGTCAGACGAAATCTTCGTCTTCACCCCCACGGGCGAGCTGCGCATCCTCAAGGCCGGCAGCACCGTCCTCGATTTCGCGTTCAACATCCACACCAACATCGGCTGCCGCTGTACGGGAGCGCGAATCGGCGGGAAGGCCGTCTCTATCCGCGAGAAGCTGAAAACCGGCGATGTGGTCGAGGTCCTTACCTCAAAAAACCAGAAGCCTTCGGCAGACTGGCTGAACTGGGTAGTCAGCTCGAAGGCCCGCACCAAAATCCGTCAGCAGCTGGACGAAGCCCAGCGCAAGCTGGCGGCAGACGGCCGTGAGCTTACCGAGCGACGCCTCAAGAACTGGAAGCTCGAGTTTACGGTAGAACAGCAGAACGACTTCTGCAAGAAACATGGTTACGAGGGCCTGATTGAGATGTATGCCGCCATCGGCAGCTACGACCTCGACGTCAACGAAATAAAGGAGTATATCCTGTCTCAGACTCAGGCTAAACAGGAAAACACGGCCGAGGAAGTCGCTACATCAAAGAGATCTGTATTTACCGGCTCAGGAGACGACATCCTGGTCCTCAACGCCAAGGATGTCAAGGGTCTTCAGTACAAGATGGCACGCTGCTGCAACCCGGTCTTCGGCGATGACGTTTTCGGTTTTGTAACCAGGGGCGAAGGTATCAAAATCCATCGTATCTCCTGCCCGAACGCCTCGCGCCTTCTCGAGCGTTATCCCTACCGTATCCAGAGGGTAGTATGGCAGGAGACTCAGTCCACGGGCGAGTTCCTCGCAAGCCTGGCCGTCACCGCGGAGCCGGACCGGACCGTTATGGGCTCGATCATGGATATAATCGCCCAGTTCAGGGTATCGCTGCGCTCGTTTGTAGTTAACAGCAATCCCCGGACGGGAGATGATGAGATTCTGATTAAGTTGCTGGTGCCGTCGAACTCCGAACTCGACAAGGTTATCTCACTTATCGGGAAGATCAAGCACGTTCTGAAAGTCCGCCGGTCTTAGGCGACGTCTACCTTAAGAATAGTATCGACTGTAAGGTCCTTGGGGAATGTCGCACTCCTCGGGCAGGCTGTAAGGTCGATAATGGTACTGCAGTAGATTTTCTTAGGGTTGAACTGCCTGACCAGGCGAATCGCGGCAGCAAGGGTCCCTCCCGTAGCGAGGAGGTCGTCGTGGATAAGGACTACGTCGTCTGGATTGATGGCGCCGACATGGATTTCGAGGCAGTCGAAACCATACTCGAGGTTATAAGTCTCGCTGATTTTCTCTCCGGGGAGCTTGCCTTTCTTACGGGCAGGGACAAAACCGGCGCCCAGCCTTTCGGCCAGAATTGATCCGAGAACAAAGCCGCGTGATTCGAGTCCGACTACTTTTGTGATACCTTTGTCTTTATAGATATCTACAAAGCGTTTAGTGATTTCCTTAAGACACTCGGGGTTTGCGAATAAGGTTGTCACATCCTGAAAATGGATGCCTTTGATTGGGAAGTCCTCGATTACGCGGACATTCGCGAGCAATTCTTCTGTTGTCATATATAACAAAGATAATGATTATCTTTGAACAATGAAATTTAAACTTGAATCCGATTACAAGCCCTCCGGCGATCAGCCCGAGGCGATAGCCCAACTTGTTGACGCTCTGCGGAGCGGAGTCAGTGACGTTACCCTTCTTGGAGTCACCGGTTCAGGTAAGACTTTCACGATGGCCAATGTCATCGAACAACTCCAGCGCCCCGCCCTTATCCTCAGCCACAACAAGACTCTCGCCGCCCAGCTCTACGGCGAATTCAAGTCGTTCTTCCCGGCAAATGCGGTGGAGTATTTCGTCTCATACTATGATTATTATCAGCCCGAGGCCTATCTGCCAAACACTGATACCTATATCGAGAAGGACCTTTCGATCAACGACCAGATAGAAAAACTCCGTCTGTCTGCAGCCTCCGCTCTCCTTAGCGGACGGCGCGATGTGATAGTCATCAGCTCGGTAAGCTGCCTGTACGGCATCGGCAATCCCGACGATTTCCACGAGCAGACGGTAACGGTCCGCCGTGGCGAGCAACGCTCGCTTACTGGCCTTCTATACAAGCTTGTAGACGCGCTGTATGTCCGTACTGAGGGCGAGTTTACCCGCGGCTCATTCCGCACTAAAGGCGACACGGTAGACGTGTTCCTGAGCGGGGCGGACAATGCCGTCAGAATCGAGTTCTTCGGCGACGAGGTCGAGAGCCTCTCGGTAATCGATCCTGCTACCGGCGCCCGCCTTGAAGAGGTCTCCGAAGTCAACATCTACCCCGCCAACAACTTCGTCACGACCAAGGAACGTGCGGAGGCCGCTATAGGCCACATCCGCGACGACCTCTACGAACAGATACTCTGGTTCGAGCGAAACGACAGGATGCTCGAAGCCAAGCGCATCCAGCAGCGCGTGGAAAACGATATCGAGATGCTCAAGGAACTCGGCTACTGCCCCGGAATCGAAAACTACAGCCGCTATTTCGACGGCCGAAAGCCCGGTCAGCGTCCGTTCTGTCTGATAGACTATTTCCCGAAGGACTTCATCACCTTCGTAGACGAGTCCCATGTCACTCTCCCTCAGGTCCACGCGATGTACGGCGGCGACCACAGCCGCAAGTCGGTCCTTATCGACTATGGCTTCCGCCTGCCCGCCGCGGCAGACAACCGCCCGCTTACTTTCCCCGAGTTCGAGGCAATCACCGGCCAGAAAGTCTACGTAAGCGCGACTCCGGCCGACTATGAGCTCGAAAAGAGCGAGGGACTGGTCGTAGAACAGGTCGTAAGGCCTACCGGCCTGCTTGACCCTCCAATCGAGGTCAGGCCCACCACAAACCAGGTCGACGACCTGGTCGAGGAGGTAAGGGTCAGGGCCGAGCGCGACGAGCGCATCCTCGTGACTACTCTTACTAAGCGCATGGCCGAGGAACTGAACGATTATATGGCCCGGATAGGTATCCGCTGCCGCTACATACACTCAGATGTAGACACCGCCGAGCGCGTCTCGATAATCGAGGACTTCAAGAACGGCCTGTTCGATGTTCTTATCGGAGTAAACCTCCTTCGAGAGGGCCTGGATATTCCTACCGTCTCGCTGGTAGCGATCCTGGATGCGGATAAGGAAGGTTTCCTGCGCACCACCCGTTCGCTTACGCAAACCGCCGGGCGTGCCGCCCGAAATGTTAACGGACTGGTCATCATGTACGCAGACACCATCACTCCCGCAATGGAGGATACCATCCGCGAGACGAACCGCCGCAGGACAAAGCAGATCGAATACAACAAGCTTCATCACATAACCCCGGAGCAGATCGAGACCAAACACAATATCCTCGCATCAGAACTCACCGGCAGGGTGAGCGCTCCGAACTCCTACGACGATCCGCGCTACATTCCGAATCCCTCGGATCTCGGAAAGGGCAAGATCTCGGTCGGGCTGGGACACGACTCCCAGCGCGCGGCAGGCGCCGCCTTCGAAGACGGTCGTGTCAAGGCCGACCTCGCCGCTGTCCTTCAGGATCCCGTCATCCGCTCAATGTCCCGCGAGCAGGTTGAAAAACTCATCGAAACCGATCGGGAGAAGATGCACAAAGCCGCGGCGGATCTCGATTTCACCACCGCTGCGCGCTATCGCGACGAAATGTGGGTATTGGAAAAATACCTTAAAGTCTGGACAGACTAAATCTCGAAGACATCACCGTCCCGGACCGCCGTGACGTTCGGGAAGAGAGCGGCGGCCTCGCGGGCAAAGACTGAGAGGTCACGTACACGGGACGTGTAGTGACCGATCAGCAGTCTGCCCGCCCCCGCCGCCGCTGCGCAGCGCGCCGCATCCTCTGTAGTACTATGGAAACGGGCTGCAGCCTTGTCGGCGAAGCTGACGGGATAGGTAGTTTCGTGGTAGAGGACGTCTACTCCGCGTACGTAGCCCGGGAGCTCAGGGAAGGGCATAGTATCCGAGCAATACGCATAAGAGCGCGCAGGGGCCTTCTCCAACTGTCTTGCAGAACGGATCTCGTCGAAACGGAAACCGTAACACTCGATTTTGTGTTTTAGAGGGAATGCCGAAACACGGCAGTTTTTAGTGGCGAAGATTTCTTCGCAGCCCTTTACGTCCAGTTTGTGGAAAGCGATCTCATAGTTTGTCCCCTCGCCCCAGTAAGACATGTAGAACTTGAGGACCGGCCCCAGGCTTTCCGGGCCGAAGATATGCAGCACTTCCGTACGGTTATACATAGCCATGGTCGACAGAATGCCGAACAGGCCGAAGACGTGGTCGCCGTGGATATGGGAGATGAAGATAGCCTCCACCTTGAGGAAGGAAAGATGCATCTGACGCATCCTTTGCTGCGTTCCTTCCCCGCAATCAATCAAAAACAAGCGCCCTTGCACGGTGAGTGCCTGGGCGCTTGGGTTCATTTCAGAGTTGGGCATTGCCGAAGCAGCGCCCAATATCTGGAGCGAGAAGTTCATTACTCGCCCTTTTCGAGCTTAGACTTGAGGGCTGCGAGAGCGTCGATGTCGCCGAGAGTTGTCTTCTCAACGTTTGCGTTGACGTTCTTGACTGCCTTCTTGGTCGCTGCTGCCTCGGAAGCAACTGCCTTCTCCTTAGCCTCCTGATAGGTGCGGAGGTGAGAAACAAGAACGCTCTTGGTGCTGCGGCGGAGTTCGATCACCTTGAAGGGGAGGGTCTCGCCTACAACTGCGGTCTTGCCGTCTTCCTTGACGAGGTCGCGGTTGAACGCGAAGCCTTCTGTCTCGGAATCGAGGGTGATAGTTGCGCCCTTGTCGGTAGTGCTGGCGACAGTTCCTTCGACAACCTTACCTACAGGGTACTTAGCCTCGATAGCATCCCAAGGATTGGGAGTGAGCTGCTTGTGTCCAAGGCTGAGCTTGTGGGAGGTCTCGTCACACTCGAGGATCACAACGTCGATCTCGTCACCAGGAGAAACGAGCTCCGAAGGGTGCTTGATCTTGTTCCAGCTAAGATCGCTGATGTGGATGAGTCCTTCTACGCTGTCCTCAAGCTGGGCGAATACGCCGAAGCTTGTGATGTTGCGGACAACTGCTTTGTGCTGGCTTCCGACAGGATACTTCTCCTTGATGTTGTCCCAAGGGTTGGAAGTAAGCTGCTTCATACCAAGCGACATCTTGCGGGCCTCGCGGTCGAGAGTAAGGATCTGAGCCTCAACCTCGTCACCAACCTTCAGGAAGTCCTGAGCTGAGTGAAGACGAGTGCTCCAAGACATCTCGGAGACGTGGACCAGACCTTCGACACCGGGCTCGATCTCGATGAATGCGCCGTAATCAGCGATGAGGATAACCTTACCGGTAACCTTGTCGCCAACCTTGAGGTTAGGATCGAGGTTGTCCCACGGGTGAGGAGTGAGCTGCTTGAGTCCAAGAGCGATCCTCTTCTGCTGATCGTTGAAGTCGAGAACGACAACCTTGATCTTCTCGCCGAGGGAGACGACCTTCTCAGGGTGATTGATACGGCCCCAGGAAAGATCGGTGATGTGGATAAGACCGTCTACTCCGCCAAGGTCTACGAACACACCGTAGTTGGTGATGTTCTTGACCTCGCCTTCGAGGATCTGGCCCTTCTCGAGCTTACCGATGAGTTCAGCCCTCTTAGCCTCCTGCTCAGCCTCGAGCAGTGCTTTGTGAGAGACGACTACGTTGTGGAATTCCTGGTTGATCTTGACGATCTTGAAGTCTATCGTCTGACCGACATACTGATCGTAATCATGGATAGGCTTGATATCGATGTGGGAGCCGGGAAGGAATGCCTCGATTCCGAATACGTCTACGATCATACCGCCCTTAGTGCGGGTCTTGACATATCCCTTGACGATTTCGTCCTTCTCGAAGGCCTCGCTGACGCGATCCCAGGACTTGAGAGCGCGGGCTTTTTTGTGGGAAAGCACGAGCTGGCCCTTCTTGTCCTCGGCCGACTCTACGAATACTTCTACCTTGTCACCAACCTTGAGATCAGGGTTGTAGCGGAAATCTGCTGCGGAGATAACTCCCTCGCTCTTACCGCCGATGCTGACGATAACTTCGCGCTTGTTGATCTCGGTGACTTCACCTTCGACTACTTCATTCTCAACTACCTTGTTGAGTGTGGCATTGTAAGCGTCTACGACAGCTGCTTTGTCTTCTGCCGAATAGACTCCGCCCTGCTCGAAAGCTTCCCAATCGAAATCCTTAGGATCGATGGATGCGTTGAGGCGTGCGGGTTTTACTTCTTCTGCCTTTGCAACCTTTGCCTTCGGGGCTTTCTTCTCCACTGCGGGGGTCTCCTCCACTACGGGAGCGGCCTCCTCTACGGGAGCCTCTACGGGTGCTGCTTCTACTACGGGAGTCTCTACTACGGGAGCTTCTTCCTTCTTGACAGCCTTCTTACGGGTTGCGGGTTTCTTTGTTGCTTCTGCCATAATGTGTGGCATTGATAATTAAAGGGTTAAACTTAAAAACACAGGCTTTTCCCCATAAAAGCGGAAAAGCGGGCAAATGTAGCAAATAAATCTTACCTTTGCAACGTTATGAAGATAAATGTTAAAGATATACTGGGTAGATACTCCACCGCAACAGTCGGTCTTCTGTTCATCGCTCTCGGCATTGCTTTCTCCCTGAAGTCGAACCTGGGAGTCAGCGCGCTCAACAGCGTGCAGTACGCTTTTGCCGTAAAGTATCCCCGTTTTTCCTTTGGAGACTACAATTTCGGGCTGTTCTCGCTGTTCATCTTCGTCCAGCTCGCCCTGCTTAGGAGAAAGTTTAAACTGATAGACCTCCTTCAATTGGTCGCGAACTTCATCCTGAGCTACATGGTAGACAATTTCAACTGGATTTTCGACCACTTCCACCTCATCCCCGAATCGCTGGAGATGCGCTACCTGTTCATCCTCCTTTGCTGCATCTTTACCGCCTTCGGTATTTCGATCGAGGTCGCTGCCGGCGCCTGGATGCTCCCTGCCGAGATGACAGTCAACGCCTTTACCAGAACCCTAGGAGGAAAGTTCAGGAACAATAAGGTCCTGATGGACAGCTCCCTCGTTGCCATCGCCATAGTTCTCTGTATAGTATGGTTCAACAGTTGGCTCGGCCCTGAAGGTCAGCCTATCCTCGGCTGGGGTACAGTAATATCAGCGGTCCTGATCGGCATCATAATGAAGCTGACAGATCCGCTGGTAAACAAATTCGTGATTATCTCCAGAGCCCGGAGAATCAATCGGTTCAGAGGTTAAATCCTTCGAGACTTACCTGAGGCTGACCCTTGCAGTCAGCCTTTTTTATTTCCACGAACAGAGTCCGCTTTTCGCCCGGCATCAGGTGGATATAGTTGTCTGACCAGAATGCAGGCAACACCCTCTCTCCGGACTCATCGCGGACGATGGCATGGAGCATAAGGGCCGGGACCTGGCCAATATTGCCAAGCTCGAAGTTCACTCTCCACGCATCTCCCATATCACCTATACCGCCGCCGGTAGCAACGGTCGCGAGCGGGAGCTCGTTCAGTGCGCGGAAGTTGTACTCTTCCCTGCCCTGGATGTAGAAGTTAGTACTTACGGTATTGTCGTTTTCGGCCAGCTCGAGCCTTAAGTAACATACTTCATGGCCCTCGGGGAACGGGGCTTCCATCACCTCTACCGTACTGTCTTCCCTCGAAGCGATGACCGCGGTCTGAAGGCTTATCTCCTTGCCCCACTTATCGAGCCACTGTACCGCCACCCTCATCACTGGATGCTTGCCGGCGCTCAGATTCACTACTTCCACCATCTTCGAGACGGGGTTATACTGGACGTGGAGCGGCTCGCAGCCCTTCTTGCAGCCGAAGTAAGAGGCGGTCGGGTCGAACCAATAGTCATACGTACTCCAGACCATCGACGGCCATGCCGGATGGCTCATCCAGAGGAGCAGCCCCCTGCGCTCGCGGCTTCTGCCCTCGAAAATCGCGCGGTATCCGTCGTAATTGACGAACTGGGCGAGCTTGCAGAAGCGCTCGGCGCTTTCCGGCTGTCCGAACGCGCGTTCGACCGCCTCATTGACGGTAGCGCAGCGTTGGGCGGAGGCGAGGACGAAGTCGTGGAGCCCCCAGGCATCGTTCTGCGGCCAGAGATGCCCCGCAGAGAGCATCTTCGTCAGACTTTCGTAATTGAGGATATTGGGCATTCCGCGCTCGCTGTGGATGCGGTCCTGGCCCCAGAGGCCGAAGGTTTCGATCGGATATTTGAAATGGTAAGGGCCATAGCCGCTGACCGTCCCTTCCGCCGAATGGGGGATATAGTGCATGCCCGGATGGAGCTTGTGGACCGTGGCGCAAAGGGCGGAGTCGAGCGTTGAGGGCGGCATGCCCTCGTTTCGGCCGCAGTAAAGACCGATCGAAGGGTGGCGGCGGATTCGGCTGACGAAGTCCTCGGCATTGGCGATGAACATCGCTTCGTCTGCCGGATCGGGGCCGTCGGCCGGATTGGCCAGCCAGAAGTCCTGCCAAATCATTATGCCGTAGCGGTCGCATGCTTCGAAGAAGGCTTCCGCGCCCGTCTGGCCTACCCAGTTTCGGATCATGGTGAAGTTCTGCTCGGCATGGTAGCGGACGGCGATGTCATACTCGCGGGCCCCGTAGCGCAGCAGCAGCTCGGGGAAGCCCCAGTTGCCGCCCTTGCCGCTGAACCTGCGGCCGTTGACGAACATGGTCAGGCGGCCGTCGCCCTCGTTCCAGGTCATCTGGCGGATTCCGGCCTTGAAGGCGGTCTTGTCGCTGACCTTCTTGCCGTCGCTGGCAACCAGCGAGACATCGTACAGGTACTGCGCGCCGTAGCCGTTGGGCCACCACAGGTCGGGGTCATGGACATCCACGGTCGTGGTCAGGTCGCGCGACTCGCCGGGGGCCAGGTTCTCCTTGATCGTGAACGAGTAGCCGCCGAACTTTCCGGTCACGACGGCCGTTTTCTTCTTGTTCGAGCTATTCGTAACCTTCGCGCCCACGGTCACCTTGGCCCAGGTCGTGTCCGGCAGGTTGAGCTCGGAGCGGAAGACCGGGTCGCCGAGGGTCAGGGCGCCGGTGCTGGTGATGTAGACGTCGCCCCAGATGCCGATGTCGCGCCCGGGGACGGTCGGGATCCAGTCCCATCCGACGGTGGGGTGGAAGGTAGGGTTGTCCGCGCCGAGGATGCCGCCGTTGCCTACATGGTGTTGCAGGTCAACCGGATGAATCTCGCCGGGGTTGGCGTTGGGGATAATCTTTACCGCGAGAGTGTTGCTGCGGCGAAGAAGATTGGTGATATCGAACTTTCCGCGGGTAAACGCGCCATCGATACGGCCGATCTGCTTGCCGTTGAACCATATTTCAGCTTTCCAGTTGATTCCGTCGAAGTTGAGCCAGACCTTCTCGCCCACAAAACCGGACGGAACGCTGAACGAGTCTCTGTACCAGAACTCAGAGTTGAAGTAAGAATCGGGAATGAGGTTGATGTTTTCGTCGTAGGTAGGCTCGGGAACCTCACCGGCGTTTACGAAACTTGTGAGGACTGTTCCGGGGACGGTAGCCCTCATCCACTCCGTGTCGTCGAAACGGCGCGAACTGATCTGCGCCCCTGACTCCACCACCTCGGAGGCTTTTTGCAGGGTCCATGCGTCGCCCTTAAGATCGATTCTGGCGCCGCGGTCGGGGGACAGTGTAATGAGTACGAGTGCTGTAATCAGAGATAACATCTTTTATACGTATTTTCCGAGCCTGCGCCAATGATAAAATCCCCAGAAGGCCGATGCTACGTATATCGCAGACAATCCGGCCATCCAGTACAGGCCCTGTGTTAGACAAAGTATTGCTGTAAGGCTGTCTGCAACTATCCAGACAACCCAGTTTTCAATGTAAGAATTTGCAAGCCACCAGCATCCGACGACTCCGAGAATACCTACTATACCTTCCATCACCGGGGCCGGGTCTCCAAGAAACCTGAGAACCTGGATGAGAGAGGTTCCTCCGATAAGGGCTATCAGGATGCTGATCACGTAAATCTTCTTTGTAGGCTTTCTGAGATGGAGCTCGTCGCCCTCCACCTTTTTCGAGTCCCTGAGCCAGGCATAGATTCCCCAGAAAGCCATCAGTATGTAGTAGACATTAAGTCCGAAATTAGCCCACAGATGGCTTGCGAAATAGGTAATCGCAGCAGCGATGCAGCTGAGAATATCTACCGGCCACATCCAGTTGCTCTGCCTTATCTGGAGCCAGACGTAGAGCAGACCGGAAACGAGTGTGAAGATTTCCAGGAACTGAAGAAACATACTGCAAATTTAACCGAAATAAGTTATCTTTACATCTTAGTTATGGCCAGAATCGAAAATTACCCGTCACAAGTCCTTCAGGATGCTGTAGAGGCTATAAGTTCTCTTCCGGGAGTAGGCTCCCGCAGCGCTTTGAGGCTGGCTCTCAACCTGCTTGGGCGCCCGGCCGAAGAGATCGGCCAGTTCGCCGGCGCAATAGGCAGGCTCGCTACAGACGTCCACTACTGCCGTAGGTGTATGATGATCTGCGACGGCGATCTCTGCCCTATCTGCGCGGACTCCCGCCGAGACCAGTCCGTAGTATGTGTTGTCGCATCCGTGCGCGATGTTCTCAGCATTGAGGCTACCGGCCAGTATTCCGGAGTATATCATATACTTGGAGGTATCATCTCCCCGATAGACGGTATCGGGCCTTCGGATCTGAAGATTGCCGAGCTTCGCGACAGAGTCTCTGCAGGCGGTATTTCTGAAGTCATTCTTGCCCTAAGCGGCGATGTCGAAGGAGAGACAACTTCCTTCTATCTTTACCGCCAGCTCGCCCCCCTGGGAGTAAAGATCACTACACTCGCCCGCGGCCTCGGTTTCGGTGACGACCTGGAATATGCCGACGCTCTTACCCTGGGCCGCTCGATTACATCCCGCCAGCCATTCAAGCCGTAGGCTTTTTTATGTAAAAAAATTCTGGTATTTCGCTTCGCAGGTATTGTCTTTTTAGAAAAAATACCTACTTTTGCCGCGCCGGACTTCTCCGTGTAGTCCGACTAACCCGTAAGTATTAACCCCTTCCGACAAAATGCCGGGAACAAGCAGGAAGGCAAATGATCAGAATTTTCTACAGACAAGGTAAGGATATACTCCTTACGCAGTCCCAAACGGAGTTTGCGACTATCAGCAAAGAAAACGTCCTCTGGATAGATCTTCAAGACCCTAGCGGTGAAGAAAAAAGAGCGGCGGAAGATTTCCTTGGTACAAAGATCCAGAACCGCGGTCAGGCGGAAGAGATCGAGACTTCGTCCCGTTTCTACGAGGCGGAGGGCTACATCTTTGCCAACACCAACTTCCTCTCCCCTACCGGAGATGAGATGTCGATGGATCCTGTATCCTTCATCCTTACCAAACATACTCTCACGACCCTTCGTGAGATTCCTATCCGCAGTTTTGATCTGCTTCGGAATAAGATTCAGGCCCGCCCTGATCTCTACTCCGACGGATTCAACATATTCGTCGAAATCATCGACAAGAGGGTCGACCTCGACGCAGATATCGTCGAGCTCGTATCTCAGGACACCAGCCAGTTCAGCAAGAGAATCAACCAGCAGGAAGACATCAACGAAGAGTTCCTCCTGGACATCAACCAGCTGCAGGAAAACGCCATGCTTATCCGCGAGAATGTAGTCGATAAGCAGAGGATACTCGGAAACGTCCTGAAGAGCGATCTTTTCCCCGATTCCCTCGACAAGAAGTTCAGCATCATCCTCCAGGATATCGCTTCACTTATCAACCACATCAACTTCTCCTTCGAGCGTCTCGAATACCTCCAGGATACTGTAGTAGGTATGATCAACCTCGAACAGAACCGCATCATGAAGACCTTCACCCTGATTTCCCTCCTCCTGATGCCTGCGACCCTCATCGCAAGCTTCTACGGAATGAACGTGAAGCTCCCATTCGACGGTTTCCGCTGGATGTGGCTCGTGATCCTTGTCGTGATGGGCATCCTCGTCTCCGCCCTCGTCTGGATCTTCCGCAAGAAGAAATTCATGTAATTTTCTTTCCGCCCCCGCCTCCGGCCGTGGACTCCCTCGCGCGGGACTCGTCAACCATTCATACGGGGGAAGCGTCCTTCCCCCTAGACCACTTCGGTTATTCTGGTAGGACAGTCGAGTACGCGGTGTCCCGACCGATTAGCTTCTATCGGTTCTTACTACCGTTCGAATATATATTCGTTAGCCCCCGGCAGGGTTAGTGTCGCGAAGGGTAGGGCCTCATTGTTTGCAGGAATGCTGAACTCGCGCGGGCTAAACAATCGGGGACGATTTTTTCGAAGGGTTGAAGGAGGTCGCGGGCACTCAGGTAAGCAACCGGACAAGCATTCCCGCGAGCGACCTCAGGAAGAGACTTCGACAAAATCGTACCAACCTTTAACCCTTCGCGCTTCCCCTCCCGCCCCGGCGCTAGCCCCGGTAGATCAGTCGGATTATTTCCCCTTCCCCCGTGCATACCCTCCTCCAAATGAGTGAGGGTATGTGCGTTTTGGGCCATTTTTGAACATACCCTCCCC
>ONOI01000045.1 GCA_900319375.1 uncultured Bacteroidales bacterium
TATGACGTGATCATCCGCCCGATGATCACTGAGAAAAGCATGAATCAGATGAGCGAAAAGAAGTATACCTTCCAGGTTCATCCGGATGCAAACAAGTCCATGATCAAAGATGCTGTTGAGAAAATGTTCGACGGTGTCAAGGTCAAAAGCGTCAACACTATGAATCAGCAGGGTAAGAAAAAACGCCGCGGCATGATCTACGGCACCAACGGCCGCATGTTCACCGTCCCCGGCGGTTCCTACAACGAGATGGTCAACCCCGTCGCGGCCCTGTCGCTGCCTGGCAGCAAGGGCTGGAGCCACAAATTCGTAGGCGGATTCAGCGGCGAACTCCAGATCATCGAGGGCCTCAAGCTGCGCAGCGCGATTGGCCTCGACCTTTCCTTCTGGGGCGACAACGGCTATACAGACGTCTTCTACCTGAGCAGCAGTCAGCAGGCTACGGAATCCTCCGCCTCCGGCTCGGCATGCAACTCCCTCGTCTGGCAGGTTGAAAACACCCTCACCTATACCAAGACCTTCGGAGACCACAGCATCACCGCTCTGCTCGGCCAGTCTGCCAAGGCTTCGAACGGCCAGTATCTCGGAGCCTCATCGAAGTTCCTCAAAGACATCAACAAGCCTTATATCGACTATACCAACGGCCTTCAGGCCGACGGCGACCGCAACGGCTGGGGCGCTCCCTACGCTCAGGCAAAGCTCGCCTCCTACTTCGCCCGACTCAGCTACAACTACGCTGAACGCTATATGGCAGAGGTTACGGTACGTCGCGACGGTTCATCCCGCTTCGGCGCCAACAACCACTGGGCTACCTTCCCGTCCGTCTCCCTGGGCTGGAACCTCTTCAAGGAGGAGTTCATGCAGGGCGTCATTCCCGAACTGAGCAACGCAAAGCTCCGCGCCTCCTGGGGCCAGAACGGTAACGAAAACATCGGTAACTTCCGTTACACCGTCCTTACCGAAGGCAACAACAACTACTTCTTCGGCACTGGCGCTACCGAGGCTATCGGCGTAAAGGCCAGCGGCCTTGCGAACCAGAGCCTCCGCTGGGAGACCTCGACCCAGACCGACCTCGGTCTCGACCTCGGCTTCTTTGCCAACAAACTCACCTTCACCGTAGACTATTACAACAAGCTTACCGAGGGTATGCTTATGACCATGCCTATCCCTTCATACGTAGGCGAGAGCAAGCCTATCGGCAATGTCGGCCTCATGAGCAACAGGGGCGTCGAGTTCGAGCTCGGTTACAAATACTCGGTCGGTGACTGGAACTTCCGCATTAACGGAAACGCCACCTACCTCAAGAACGAGCTCATCAAGCTCGGCAACGACACCGGCTGGGCCAACTACGACAGCTTCCAGGGAACCGGAACTATTTCCCGTGCCGAAAACGGCATGCCTTTCCCTTACTTCTACGGTTACAAGACCGACGGCATCTTCCAGAACGTCGCCCAGATTGACTCCTATACCTGGACCAATCCCGAGACAGGCGAAGTCAATAAGATCCAGCCCAAGGCCAACCCCGGCGATGTCCGTTTCCAGGACATCAACAACGACGGCGTTATCGACGACAACGACCGCACCTATATCGGAAAGGGAACTCCTGACTGGACCTTCGGCCTGAACTTCCAGGCAAGCTGGAAGGGCTTCGACTTCTCGATGCTCATCCAGGGTGTCGCCGGAGTACAGGTCTTCGACTGCACCCGCCGTACCGACATCCGTGCCGTCAACCTTCCTTCCTATATGCTTGACCGCTGGACCGGAGAGGGTACTTCGAACCACTATCCCCGCTTCGTCATCGGCGACAAGTTCAACTGGGTCTCTTCAGACCTCTACGTCTACGACGGCTCATATGCCCGCATCAAGAACGTTCAGCTGGGCTACACTCTTCCCGAGTCTCTCGTAAGAAAGGCCCTCATCTCCAATGTCCGCGTCTATGTAGCCGCCGAGAACCTTCTCACCCTTACCGGCTACCACGGTTTCGATCCTGAAATCGCATCCGGCGGAACTTCTCTCGGAATCGACTACGGTGTTTACCCTCAGGCACGCACCTTCACCGCCGGCGTAAGCGTAGCATTTTAATGACAGGAGGACACAGTTATGAAACTTAACAAGATATTTTCAGTTATAGCTCTCGGCTCGGTTATCTTCGCTTCCTGCGGAGACGACTTCCTTACAGTCGAGAATCCTACAGCTCAGCCTATCGAAGAGTACTTCACTACCGCTGACCACCTCCAAGAGGCGCTGGTAGCGGCTTACGCTCCTCTGCACTGGACAGACTGGTCGAACGGTCAGTACAACCCGCTCCCGATAATGAGCGACATAATGGCTGATCAGATCTGGGTCGGCGGCGAAAGCAAGACCGACAACCAGTTCTGGCACCTTATGATGAACTTCGAGGCCCTTCCTACCAACTGTATGACCTCTATCTGGGTCTGCGGTTATTCGGGAGTCAAGAGATGCAACGACCTTATCCTCTATACCGGATGGACCAAGGCCGCAGGCAACATTACTGCAGAAGAGGAGACTCTGATGCTCGAGCAGGCCCGCCTTCTGAGGGTCTACTACTACAGCTGGCTGTGGAAGTTCTGGGGCAACATCGTCTACTACGAGAAGAACCTCGAGGATCCTTATCTCGGAACTCAGTATCCCGCAGACGAGATATATGCGAAGATGATCGTCGACCTTGAAGGCGCTATCGCCCTCGACGCTCTCCCTCTTCGTCAGCCGGACGAAAAGGCAGGTTACCTTACAAAGGCCTTCGCATACATGCTCTATGCTGAGCTCGTAATGTATCAGAAGGACGAGTCCCGCTACTCTACAGCACTCGGTTATATGAAGGAAATTATCGCCGCAAGCTCTGACTACGACCTTGTCGACGATTATGGAACCATCTTCAAACCCGAAGGCGAGTGGAGCAAGGAATCCATCTTCGAGATTACCTACAGGGCAGACGCACAGGTCCGTTCCTATGACAACGTACTCGGCGCAGGCGGTACCATCCTCCCTCAGCTCATCGGACCTTACAATATGGTCGAGGGTGCCGATGACCACAAAGCCGGCTGGGGCTTCGCTCCCGTCCGCAAGGAAACCTACGATATGTACGCGGCGGGCGACGCGCGTCGCGACGCTACCTGCTACGATGCGACCGTAAATGCATACGAAGCCCGCTATGAGGATACCGGCTACTTCCTCGAGAAGTACCAGGGTCTCCAGAGCGAGTACATTACCGGCGACGGCGCGCCCGATATGCGCTTCGGCAACAACTACCGTATCTACCGCTTCGCCGAGACCCTGCTCAACGCGGCAGAGCTCGCCCTTACCAGCGATCCGACCGATGCCAAGATCTGGCTCAACAAGGTCCACAACCGCGCAGGCCTTACCGATACGGTCGACGCTACCCTTGCCAACATCAAGGAGGAGCGCAGGCTCGAGTTCGTTGGCGAAGGGAAACGTTACTGGGATCTTGTCCGCTGGGGCGACGCTCCTACCGTCCTCGTACCGGACGCCTACGGCTTCCGTACGAACACCTGGAGTGAGAGCAAGAAGTATCTTCCCATCCCTCAGAGCGAGATTGACGCCGCCCTCGGAACCCTTAAACAGAACAATTATTAACAACCATTAATATTAACACAATGAAAAAGTTTTTTGCACTTTTGAGCATTGCAGCTCTTGCATTTGCAACCGTAGCCTGCAATCCCGATGATCAGAAGGATCAGCCTCAGCTTCCTTCAGCCGCCGGCATCACCCCCGTTGTGACCGTTGACGGTACTGTAGTTACTTTCGCCCTCCCTCAGGGAACGACTGGTCTTATTCCTATCTGGTACACCAACGAGTCCGGAGATTTCGCTTTCGCAGGACAGGGCAACCCCTTCCAGAAGACCTTCTTCGACGCAGGTACCTTCAAAGTACGTATGTATGTCAGCAACTCGGTAGGTCAGTCTGCAGACTATGCAGAGGCTGAGTTCACCGTTGAGGGACAGGAAGGCTGGAACGGCTACAACTACAACTCACAGTTCAACATCTGGAAGGCTGGTGAGGATGCAGGTATGGATGCCAGCTACACCTGGTGCAGCCCGGGTTGGGCAGGTGAGGTTTCAGTTCCTTTCACCACCAATCCTTACACCCTTACCGTTCCCGGAACCTGCTCTGATAAGTGGCAGTGCCAGTTCCACCTCGTTCCTGGCGCAGACGTGGCTCTTTCAGCAGACAAGAACTACGACTTCTCCTGCATCGTCGAGCTTAGCAAGCCCGCAGGCGTAACCGTAAAGGTTACCGACAAGGCCAGCGACGACAACTTCCTCTTCGTTACTACCGAAGATCTGGTTGCAGGCGAGAATGTATTCTGGATGAAGAATGTCAAGGGCGTAGACGCTACCGCCATCAAGGTCGTCTTCGACTTTGGTTACAGCGAGGCCGGCAATGAGGTTAAGATCACCCGCATCACCCTTAAGGACCATGCCAACGACGACGGCACCAACGCTCCCGACAAAGAGGAGCCCGTAGTACCCGAGCCGCCGGTAGAGGAGTATCCTGCAGACAGCTATGTATTCGATGTAAACGGCGAGGGCAACCTCTGGAAGGCAGCCCTCGGAAACGAGATGTTCTTCTACTATTTCTGCAACGGAGGTGAGTGGAACGGTACTGAGACTGAGACAGCAGAGCCTTCATTCCTCGTAAAGAGCGGTAACTCTTATGCTATCACCCTCGAGAACAGCACTACTTCGCAGTGGATGGACCAGTTCTTCGTATGGCCCGGCGCAGGCAGCTACATCGCCCTGTCCGACTCTAAGAAGTACGCTCTCCAGCTTAAGCTTTCCGCAACCGTAGACACCCCTGCATTCTTCAAGATCGAGCAGTGGGCAGAAGGTGGTCCCAAACATGAAGGTGCTAACATCTGGGAGAAGGGTGCAGTTTCGATCAAGGCAGGTGAAGACCTTGTCATTACCTCCAAGATCATCTCCGGTGTCGCTTGCGACAACGTCAACCTTATCTTTGACTTCGGCGGTTGTACCGCAGGCGCAGTTGTCACCATCAAGGACATCTGCCTCCAGGAGTACAAATAGTTGAAATATGAAACCCATCCGCATTTTGTCTTTACTTCCCCTCATATTCTTCGCCCTCTGCTGCAGACCGCAGCCGGTCGAGGTTCCGCAGAACAGTATCGCCTTCACTCCCGATTCGCTCATCTTCGAGCAGCAGGGAGGCGAGCAGAAGTTCTTCGTGACGGCCTCCGCCCCCGGAATCGCTCTCTATAGCGATCAGGATTGGGTGACAAGCATTGAACCTCCGTACTGCGCCCAGCAGGAAGGATCCTTCACCGTGAAGGTAAAACCCAACTCCACTACCGCTACCCGCGAGGGCTCTGTAGTGATAAAGGTCGGACAGACAAGGACACAACTGCCCATCCGTCAGCCCGGTCTGGATCCTGAGGAGGTGGGAATCGAAACGCCTGAGGGCTATACCCTTGTCTGGCACGACGAGTTCGACTATGACGGACTGCCGGCTTCGACCGACTGGAAGTATCAGACGGGAGACGGCGGATGGGGTAACCATGAACTTCAGGACTACGTGTCCGGCGAGTACAACGGCGTAAAGATCGCCGAGGTCTCGGACGGCACCCTGAAGGTATGGGCTAAAAAATTGGACGGCAAGGTCCGGTCCGTACGTCTGAATACTCGCAAGAGCTGGACGTACGGCTGGATCGAGGCGTCCCTTAAGCTCCCCAAGGGCAAGGGAACATGGCCCGCATTCTGGATGATGCCTTCTCAGTTTACCGGCTGGCCGAAAGACGGCGAGATCGATATTATGGAGGAGGTAGGCTATCATGCAAATTACTGCAGTTCCTCTATCCACTGCAACCGCTACAACAACAGCGGATCTACGATCGAACACGCTGAGAGATATATTCCTACCGCTCAGACCGAGTTCCATGTCTACGGACTTGAGTGGACTGCAGACTACATGACTTTCTATCAGGACGGCAAAGCGATTCTAACCTACAAGAATAACGGAGGCGGCCACGACAGCTGGCCCTTCTACAAACCGTTCTACATCATCCTCAATCTCGCCTGGGGAGGCGACTGGGGCGGCGCTCAGGGCGTCGACGAGTCGTGTCTGCCCACCGCGATGGAGGTGGACTGGGTCAGAGTGTTCCAGAAAATGTAATTTATTAATCGATTGAATCGATCCCTTCCCAAGGCTCGTTAAAGGGCTGAAGGAAGGGATTGTTCGTTCTCTCGTCTGAGAGGGTAGAGGACGAACCGTGTCCGGGGAAGATCTGGACGTCTCCGTCCAGTCCCATCACCTTGTCCATGATCGAGACGATCAGGTCGTCGTATTCGCCGCCCTTGAGGTCTGTGCGGCCGATAGTTCCGCGAAAGAGGGTGTCTCCGGTCATGAGCGCTTTATCCGCGGGGAGGTAGTAGCAGACTCCGCCGGGGGTGTGGCCGGGGGTAGTGATAACCTCGAAATGGAGCCCGCCGAGATCCAGCTTCTGCCCGTCTTCGAGCGGGGTGGTCGTGAAATCGAGCTTGAATACCGTCTTTTCCGCCTCACACATGTAGACCGGCACCCCGAACTTGTCCTGGATGGCTTTCGCGCCCGAGCGGTGGTCAGGGTGGGCATGGGTCAGCAGAACGGCGACAGGGCGAAGGCGCTGGGTCTCGAGCCAGCCGAAAAAGGATTCCTGCTCCCTGCCGGGATCGCAGCCGGGATCGACTATTACTGCTTCGGAGGAATTTCCTTCAGAGAGGACGTAGGTATTTTCCTGAAAGGGGTTGAAGACGAAATGGCGGATGTTCAGCATTTGTTCATAACTCTGGGTTACCGGGGGCAAAATTAACAAAACTTATCGTAAATTTGTGAGATTGCAAACCACGGACATCTTATGCACATCGGAATAGCAGGAAACATCGGCTGCGGCAAGACAACCCTGACCCGCAAACTCGCCGAGTACTACGGCTGGACTCCCCGCTTCGAGTCGGTCACCTACAATCCCTATCTTGAAGACTATTACTCGGATATCCAGCGCTGGTCGTTCAATCTGGAAGTATATTTCCTCGCCCAGCGGTTCAGGGATACGCTCGAGATTGCAAAGAACAAGGGCGTCATTATCCAGGACAGGACCATCCTCGAGGGCGTGCAGATTTTCGTCCAGAACAACTATCGTATGGGTAACCTGTCGGAGCGCGATTTCGCTACCTATATGGATCTGTTCGATCTGATGATGTCGCTGGTAAAACTGCCGGACCTCCTTATCTATATTCGCTCGAGCGTGCCTCACCTGGTATCCCAGATCCAGAAACGCGGACGCGAGTACGAACAGACTATCAGCCTCGAGTACCTCGGAGGACTCAACGAACTTTACGAAAAGTGGATAGGGGAGTATAAGGGCCGCCTGCTGATAATAGACGGCGACAACCTTGACTATGAAAACCGTCCGGAGGATTTTGCGCTCGTGACGGACAAAATAGACGCTGAAATGTACGGACTTTTTTAATCGCGACTAATTGATTATATTTGTAGACTTTTAAAAGAGAATACTATGCATATAGCTATTGCGGGAAACATCGGAAGCGGTAAGACTACTCTTACCAAGATGCTTGCAGCACACTATGGCTGGACTCCCAAATTCGAGTCGGTAGACTTCAATCCCTATCTGTCAGACTTCTACGAGGATATGGAGCGCTGGTCGTTCAACCTCCAGATCTACTTCCTGAACAAACGCTTCAAGGACGTAGTGGATATCAGCAGGACAGATGACATAATCATCCAGGACAGAACTATCTACGAAGACGCCAAGATCTTCGCCCCCAACCTCCACGACATGGGCCTGATGAGTACCAGGGATTTCGACAATTACTCGGACCTCTTCAACCTCATGATGTCTCTGGTCGGAAATCCGGATCTCATGATCTATCTCCGCTCCAGCATCCCCAATCTGGTCGCTCAGATTCAGAAACGCGGTCGCGAGTATGAGAAAGGTATCCGTATAGATTACCTTACCGGCCTGAACGAAAAGTATGAAAACTGGATCAAGGACTATGACGGCAATCTCCTGATTGTCGATGCAGATAATATCAAATTTGGCAATAACCCCGAAGACTTCGCGAAGATTACGGATATGATTGACGCCCAGATGTTCGGACTATTCTCAGCAAAAAAATAAACCTATTCAAATATGGCAGAAAAACGAATTACTATCATCGACTTCGTCGAGAAGTACACTCACCAATTCCCCAACAACGTATACCTCCGCGAGAAGGTAGACGGAGAGTGGAAAGAAATCACCCAGGAACAAACCAGGCAAACAGCATACAAGATCGGTGCAGGCCTTATGGCTCTCGGCCTTGAGAAAGGCGACAAAATCGCCCTTCTTTCTGAGAGCCGCTCCATGTGGATCCTCGCAGAGCTCGGCGCAATGTACGCCGGCGCAACCGATATTCCTCTTTCAGTTAATCTCGGCAGTACGGCAGACATTGTCTTCCGTATCAAGCACTCTGAAAGCAAGTGGGTTCTTGTATCAGCAAACCATCTCAACAGAATCCGTGAGGCTCTCCCCGAGTGTCCGGATATCAAGAAAGTGATCGTCTTTGATGATACCGCTTTCTTTGTAGACAGCCTCCAGGAGCCTGAAATCAGGATGTCCGAGGTTATGAAGATGGGCGAAGAGTTCCTCGCAAAGAACGAGAAGGCCTTCGTGAACCGTTATCAGTCCGTAGGACCAGACGATTATGCAAATATCAGCTACACTTCCGGTACTACCGCAGACCCGAAAGGTATCCTTCTTACACACCGTAACTATACAGCAAACGTAGCCCAGGGCTCGAGTGTAATCAACATCGGCGAGAACAACGTCATGCTCATCATCCTCCCTCTGGACCACTGCTTCGCCCACGTAGCAGGTATGTATACCATGATGTCCTACGGCGGAAGCATCGCCTTCGTTCCTATCGGAAAGAACGCCCTTGCTACCCTGAAAAACGTTCCCACCGCAATCAAGGAGACCAGGCCTCATGTGATGCTTTCCGTGCCCGCCCTCGCCCGCAACTTCAAGAAGAACATCGAGACGGGTATCAAGGCCAAGGGCAAGACCACCGAGAAGCTCTTCAACTTCGCGGTCAAGAATGCCATCAAGTACAACAAGGAATACTACAACCGCGGCACTGGCGGAACATTCTGGCGCAAGCCCCTCGTGTGGCTCTTCGACAAGATCCTCTTCAAGAAGGTCCGCGAGAGTTTCGGCGGCCGCATGAAGTTCTTCGTAGGCGGCGGCGCCCTTCTGGACATCGAGCTTCAGCGCTTCTTCTGCGCGGTCGGAATGCCTATGTTCCAGGGTTATGGACTTACCGAGGCTACCCCGATTATCTGCGCTAACTCTCCCGGCCACGCCATCTTCGGATCGTCCGGCCGTATCGTAAAGCCGATGGACTGCAAGATCTGTGACGACAAGGGCGAGGAAGTTCCTATCGGAACGAAGGGCGAGATCGTCATCCGCGGCGAGAACGTCATGGCCGGTTACTGGAAGAACCCGAAGGCTACAGCCGAGACTGTCGTAGACGGTTGGCTCCATACCGGAGATATGGGTTACATCTGCCCTTGGGACACCGACTTCCTCTATGTTGTCGGCCGCTTCAAGAGCCTGCTTATCTCTGCAGACGGTGAGAAGTACTCTCCCGAAGCATTCGAGGATAGCCTCCCTGAGGTTTCCAAGTATGTCGAGGCAGCAGTGCTCCACAACAACCAGAGCCCTTATACTATCGCTCTCATCGTCCCCAACAAGGACAATCTTGCAGAGTTCGCAAAGGCCCAGGGTCTCGATCCAAAGAGCCGCGAAGGCCGCGAGGCTATGCTTAACAAGATCCAGGCTGAGATTGATACCTACAAGACCGGTGGTATCCACGAATCCCTCTTCCCTGACCGCTGGCTGCCTACAGCAGTCGTGATCTGCGACGAAGGCTTCACCATCGCAAACGGAATGCTCAACTCTACCATGAAGATGGTCCGTCGCAAGGTCGAGGAACACTACGCAGCCCGTATGGAATTCGCCTACACCCCTGAGGGAAGGCCCATCGTCAACGAGCAGAACCTCAAGGCTCTCGAGTAGAATATCAAATAACAAAATAACACAACTATGGCTAATGTAGAAAAGAAACAGAACTACACCCCGGCTATCGTGGTGATGTTCGCACTGTTCTTCATGATCGCGTTCGTGACGAACCTCGCAGGTTCGATGGGCGTGGTCGTTACAAACCAGTTCGGCGCGTCGAAGGCTCTTTCGCAGCTCGGAACCCTCGCCAACTTCATTGCCTATGCCTGTATGGGTATCCCTGCAGGTCTGATCCTTCGTCGTAAGGGTTACAAATTCACCGCTCTTACCGCCGTTATCGTCGGTCTGGTCGGTGTGGCGATCCAGTTCCTCTCCGGCTATGCCGAGAGCTTCTTCGTCTATGTCCTCGGCGCTTTCGTCGCAGGCTTCTCGATGTGTATGCTCAACATCGTCGTCAACCCGATGCTCAACACCCTCGGCGGCGGCGGAAACAAGGGTAATCAGCTTATCCAGTGGGGCGGCTCCTGCAACTCTATCGGAGGTACTATCGCTCCTATCCTCGTAGGTTGGCTCGTCGGCGGTTCAATCGCAGACGCTACCGTAGCAAAAGCAGCTCCCGTGATGATCATCGCAATGGCTATCTTTGCCATCGCTTTCATCGTCATCAGGCTCACCGCTATCCCCGAGCCTCATATGGAGACTCCTGAGGAGAAGGCAGCACGTCTGGCAGGCGGTAAGGAGAAAGACCCCCACAGCGCTCTTTCCTTCCGTCACTTCGTCCTCGGCGCTATCGCAATCTTCTTCTATGTAGGTATCGAGGTCGGTATTCCGAACACTGCGAACGTATACTTCAGCTCTCTGCCCGACGTAGGTCCGGCCATCACCGGTACCATGATCGGCGCATACTGGTTCTGCATGCTCATTGGCCGTCTTATCGGCGCTCCTGTCAGCGCGAAGGTCAGCAGCAAGACCATGCTCGCCGTCATGTCTTCGGTAGCAATCGTCTTCCTCGTCTGCGCTATCTTCATCCCTGAGAGCATTCAGATTACCCTCGGATCGAAGGTATTCCCGCTCGCTCTCGGCTTCCTCGTACTCTGCGGTCTCTGCACCTCCATCATGTGGGGCGCTATCTTCAACCTCTCCGTTGAGGGCCTCGGCAAGTACACTGCGGCAGCATCCGGTATCTTCATGACCCTGGTTTGCGGCGGCGGTATCATCCCGTTCCTGCAGAACCTCCTCGCAGACAAGATCGGCTCGATGCAGAGCTACTGGCTCATCATCGCCTGCCTCGCATTCCTCGTATTCTACGCTCTCGTAGGTTCGAAGAACGTCAATAAAGACATCAAGGTCGACTAAGCGAAATGGAGAAGAATTACGTAGTCGGAGTCGATGTAGGAGGTCAGACCTCCAAGATCGGCGTAGTCGATATCCACGGTACAGTCCTTGAGCAGACTGTTATCAGGACAGATAACGACGAAGATCCTCAGGCCTTCGTCGATACTCTGGCCGCAGCTATCAAGGATCTTATCAAGAAATCCGGCAAAGAAGGCCAGATCCGTGGAATCGGAGTCGGCGCTCCCAACGGTAATTACTATACCGGAGAGATCGCCTTCGCACCCAACCTCGTTTGGGCGGCAAAGTGCTCCGTTCCTTTCTCCAGGATGCTTTCGAAGGCCCTCGACGGCCTGAAGGTCGCCCTCACTAACGATGCAAACGCAGCAGCAGTCGGTGAGATGGCCTATGGAGCCGCAAAGGGAATGAAAGATTTCATCATGATCACCCTCGGAACTGGCGTGGGCAGCGGTATCGTCATCGGCGGTAATGTTGTCTATGGCCATGACGGTTTCGCGGGCGAGCTGGGCCACACCGCCGCCGTGCGTCACAACGGACGCCTCTGCGGCTGCGGCAAGACCGGCTGCCTCGAGGCTTATTGCTCCGCAATGGGTGTGGCCCGTACGGCCCGCGAGTGGCTCGAGATGTCCCCGGAGACCCCCAGCGTTCTTCGCAACATTGACAACATAACATCAAAGGATGTCTATGAGGCCGCTACTCAGGGAGACAAGCTCGCAATCGAGATCTTCAACTACACAGGACGTATCCTCGGAGCTTCGCTCGCAGACTTCGTGGAGTTCTCCGCTCCTGAGGCGATCGTTCTCTTCGGAGGCCTCGCCCGTGCGAAGGAGTTCATCTACCAGCCTACCTTCGATTCTCTCAACGAAAACGTGCTTCCTCTGTGGAAGAATAAAGTTAAACTCCTGTTCTCAAAGCTTCCGGCTTCGGATGCCGCTATCCTTGGCGCCTCGGCCCTCGCATGGGAACTTTAACAGACAATAATTAGTTAGTTTTTAACAATATGAAATTCAACAAATGGTTTGTGGCCCTTGCAATGGGTCTTGCAGTAGCAGCTTGCGCTCCTAAAGCAGAGGAGGCAGCAGCAGAGGGAGAAGATGTCGATCAGGCTCCCGTAGAGAAGACAGCTAAAGATTTTGTTCCTTCACGTCAGACCGTCAAGGATGTCAGCTATCTCGTAGGTATTAACTTCGGTTCCTTCATCAAGGGATACAACTTCGGTGATCTTGACTATGCTCAGATCCGTAAGGGTATGGAGGACTTCATCCACGCTAAGGGCAACCAGCGTGATCCTGAGTTCACCGATCAGTTCCGTGTTGACCCCAACACTATGAACGAGCTCTTCAACCAGTTCCTTTCAGACCGTCGCAACTTCATCCTCTATACCAATAAGGAGAAGGAGGACAAGTTCCTTGCAGCTAACGCAAAGAAAGCCGGCGTTGAGGTTTCCGCTTCCGGTCTTCAGTATAAGATCATCTCCGAGGGTAATGATGTAAAGCCCGTCGGACAGGATACCGTCTATGTAAGGTATCAGGGTAAGCTCCTCGACGGAACCGTATTCGATGAGACTAAGCCCGACGGAGATGCAGCAAAGCTCTTACTCCACCGTGTTGTTAAGGGTTGGCAGGAAGGCCTTGGCCTCATCGGTGAAGGTGGCGAGATCGAGCTCTACGTTCCCGCTAAGCTCGGTTACGGCGACAACGGCCAGCCTCAGGGCGGCATCGAGCCCGGCGCAACCCTCATCTTCAACGTCACCCTCGAGAAGGTTGGCAAGAAAGCAGAGTAATCTCCGGCCGGAGACTCCCTTTGCCCCCCGTCCCTCCCAAAACTTCATACTACTCTGCGGAAATTCCCGCAGAGTAGTTCTATTTTTCCCTTCCGCGGACGTCTCCTGCCCTTATTTGCGGAAGGTCACCTACGCGTTTGCGGAAGGTCCCCGATACATTTGCGGAAGGTCACCGCTGTTTTTGCACAAGGTGGAATTCCAAGGCGGGGACCTTGCGCGCAAAACCCCATCACATGCCTTCTAGCGCACAAGGTGTCGCCCCTTTTCTTCCACCTTGCGCGCCCTGGTGTGGCAGAAGCCCAAATCTCCTGATTATCAGTAAAATCATCAAATTAGGTCTGTCAAAATCAAAGGACCTAATTCACTTATTTCCCTGTGTATCAAATACTTATCCCCCATGCCGCCAGGACGGTATCTCTCCCTTTTGATGAAGGTCCCGTTAATTCGCTCCCTTCGCGTGGCTACCGCCCGTGTGTTGAAGGGTGATATCCACGTTTTGGGCCTTTTTCGCTCCCATCACCCCTTTCGCAGGGGGTGATAGCCACGCTCAAGACCTCAATACTCCAATGTCCAACCCTCGATCGCGCTGCGCCGAGCTCGAGGGAGCGGCTCAGCTTGCGCGATGGGTACTTTGCCCGACGATTATTCGGTAGTATTAACTGGTGTCGGGCCCCGGCGACCCCGAAGCCGGGCCCCTTGCTAAACCGGCCGCTCGCCACCTCGCGGCCTGTGTCTTTATTCATACGGGGGAAGCGTCCTTCCCCCTAACCCCCTGCGGCCGGGCCGGGTATTTTGGCGCGAAGCGAGAAAATACGGACAAGGGAGCGAATCTCTCATTTTTAGCAAAAATGAATCGTGTTTGACTTTTCTTTGCTATCTTCGTGTTATGATTTATCAGTTCCGCGTCACACTACCCGGCATCAAGGGTTTCTACAGAATCTACAAGGTCAATTCTGCCAACACATTCTACAGCTTCCACAAGCAGCTTCAGGCCGACCTCGAGTTCCCGACAGACCAGCCTATCCTCTTCAAGGCCATGTCGGGCGAAGAAGTCCTCGCCCGCTATGCCCTGGTCAATCTCGGTTTCGGGATGGTCGACGAAATCGCCGTGGAAAAGGCCGTGAAGGCGGGAGCCGACCACTTTGAGTATTTCTACGACACCAAAGCCAAGAAGAAGGTCATCATCACCCTTGAAGGAGAAGAGGCTGGCAATGAAGTGACCGTTCCCACGCTCATGAACGACATGAAGGGTCCCCTTCCCATCGAGTTTGAGAACGGCTATGTCGCCTTCGAAGACCTCCCTCAGGAAAAGCGTAAGCTTCCCGGCGAGAAGAGCGCTCTCGAGATGCTCCTCGGCGCCGATGACGATGAAGACGACGAGGATCTTGAAGACGAGGAAGACGAAGAAGATGACGAGGATGAAGAAGACGACGACGAAACCGAGGAGATTTACGACGAAAACGAATAACCATCAACTATGCGTAAACTAATAATCACCATCGCGGCAGCGATGCTGTCCGTCTTCGGCCTTTCGGCCCAGAATTTTGTCCACTACCATTGGTTTGACGGCGAGAATTCCACCGTCCCTGCAGGAACCCGCGGCCGCGTCGTCTTTATGGGCGACTCAATTACCGAAGGCTGGGGAACGAAGGGAACCCCGGGCTTTTTTGACAACGACAAGATGGTCGAGCGCGGCATCAGCGGCGAGGTGACCGCCCAGATGGTGCTTCGCTTCAGGCGTGACGTTATCGACCTCAAGCCCAAGACGGTCGTGATCCTCTGCGGATGCAACGATATCGCCCTCAATCAGGGCGAGTACAACGAAGACTATACCTTTGGAAACATAGTGACCATGGTCCAGCTCGCCAAGGCCAATAAGATCAAGCCCATAGTCTGCTCGGTCCTCCCGGCCGCCGCTTTCCCATGGCGCCCTGAAGTCAAGGATTCCTCCGAGAAAGTAGCTTCGCTAAACGCCCGCCTGCGCGAGTACTGCGCTAAGAATCACATCAAGTATGTTGACTACTTTCCGGCGATGGTCGCCGAAGACGGCGTCTCTCTGAATCCCAACTACACTAACGACGGGATTCACCCTACTCTCCCCGGTTACGAGGTAATGGAGAGCATCATCCTCAAGGCGCTGTAGGAAGCCCTGTGGGCATATAATTTGCAGGGACATAGTGAAAAAATATCACTATGAAATCGAAACTTACATTAACTGTAGTGATGATGGCTTTGTGCGCAGGAAGTTATGCCCAAGACATCATCCACACTTTTGACGGTAAGTCTATCGAGGCGAAGATACTCGAAATCTCAGACGACGATATA
>ONOI01000029.1 GCA_900319375.1 uncultured Bacteroidales bacterium
CGATTTGGGCTTCTGCCACACCAGGGCGCGCAAGGTGGAAGAAAAGGGGCGACACCTTGTGCGCTAGAAGGCATGTGATGGGGTTTTGCGCGCAAGGTCAGCGTGTTAGAATTCCACCTTGTGCAAAAACAGCGGGGACCTTCCGCAAACGCGTGGGTGACCTTCCGCAAATAAGGGCAGGAGACGTCCGCGGAAGGGAAAAATAGCACTACTCTGCGGGAATTTCCGCAGAGAAGTATGAATAAATTCCAAAAGAGATAAAAGCCGCTTCTGAATATTAAAAGAATAATCGGGTCCCTGCCAGTAGGCATGTGGGGATAAGCAGTTGATACACAAGGAGATAAACGAATTAGGTCCACCAAAATTGGCAGACCTAATTTGATGTTTGTGATGGAGGGTTAGCCCGAATACTTCTCAGATTGCTCCTTGATTAGCTGTTCGAGGACGCCTTCGTCGAAATAGTTGATCTTCATTGCGGCCTTGACGCCGGCGAGGGTCTGGGCTGCTTTCTTGCAGGCGGCCTCGGTACCCTTCTTAAGGACATCGTAGACGTAGGGGAGATCCTGCTCGAGGGCCTTGCGGCGCACTCGGATGGGCTCGAGAGTATCATTCAAAACTTCGGTGAGGAAGTTCTTGATCATGACGTCTCCCAGACCGCCGGCGCGGTACTGAGCCTTCACTTCGTCAAGGGAGTGGAACTCGAAGCTGACTTTCTTACCTACGAAGCAGGCTCCGAACTTATCGAAATGTTCGGGCTTACAGAAGGCATCCAGATAAGTAAAGACTGTATTTCCTTCAACCTTTCCGGGATCGCTGACCTGGAGGTGTCCGGGGTCGGTAAACATTCCGCGGACTTTCGCGCGGACTTCGTCTGCCGAGTCGGAGAGGTAGATGCAGTTTCCGAGGGACTTGCTCATCTTCGCCTTACCATCGGTTCCGGGGAGACGCAGGCAGGCGGCGTTGTCCGGAAGAAGAATCTCGGGCTCGGTAAGAGCGGGGCCATAAGTCGAGTTGAACTTACGGACAATCTCGCGGGTCTGCTCGATCATCGGCTCCTGGTCTTCGCCTACGGGGACGGTAGTTGCCTGGAAGGCGGTAATGTCTGCGGCCTGGCTGATAGGGTAGCAGAAGAAACCGACCGGAGTTCCGGCTTTATTGTCGTTTTCGTCTGAGTCCCCAAATCCGCGCATCTGGATTTCCTGCTTTACGGTAGGATTGCGCTGGAGGCGCTGAACGGTAACGAGATTCATATAATAGAAGGTCAGTTCGGTAAGCTCGGCTACCTGGGACTGAATCAGGATGTGGCTCTTGGAGGGATCGATTCCTGCGGAGAGATAATCCAGGGCGACTTCTATAATATTCTGACGTACCTTCTCGGGGTTGTCTGCATTGTCTGTAAGGGCCTGGGCGTCTGCGATCATGATATAAATCTCATCGAATTCTCCGCTGTTCTGGAGCTCGACTCTGCGGCGCAGAGAGCCTACGTAGTGGCCAATATGAAGGCGACCGGTCGGGCGGTCGCCTGTGAGGATAATTTTCTTCGGCATTTAGTCTTTGACTGATTTGATTGCTTCGCGAACCTTCGCTTCGATTTCTTCGCAGAGTTCGGGGTTGTCCTTGAGGAGCTGTTTTGCTGCAGCGAGTCCCTGGGCGAGTTTTTCTCCGTTGTAGCTGAACCAGCTGCCACTCTTATGGACTATGTCGAACTCGACTGCAAGGTCGAGGATCTCGGCGGTCTTGGAGATACCTTCTCCGAAGACGATATCGAACTCGGCCTTCTTGAAAGGCGGGGCCATCTTGTTCTTTACGACCTTTACGCGGGTACGGTTTCCGGTAGCTTCGTCGCCGTCTTTGAGCTGGGTGACCCTGCGGACATCCAGACGGACCGAGGCATAAAACTTAAGGGCGTTTCCGCCGGTAGTTGTCTCGGGATTGCCGAACATGATGCCGATCTTCTCGCGGAGCTGGTTGATGAAGATACAGCAGGTTCCGGTCTTACTGATATTCGCCGTAAGTTTACGGAGGGCCTGGCTCATAAGGCGGGCCTGAAGACCGACCTTATTGTCTCCCATCTCGCCTTCGATCTCGGCCTTGGGAGTAAGGGCCGCGACAGAGTCGATTACTATAATATCGATAGCGCCCGAGCGGATCAGGTTGTCTGCGATCTCGAGGGCCTGCTCGCCGTTGTCCGGCTGGGAAATAAGGAGGTTCTCAAGATTCACTCCGAGAGCGGCTGCATATGTCCTGTCGAAGGCATGTTCCGCATCGATCATGGCTGCGATACCGCCTTGTTTCTGAGCCTCTGCGATAGCGTGGATCGCGAGGGTAGTCTTACCGCTGGATTCCGGACCGTAGATTTCGATGATACGGCCGCGGGGATAACCGCCTATACCCAGGGCATGGTCCAGGGCGATACTTCCCGAAGGAATAACCTGAACATCAGCTTCTGGCTGGTCGCCGAGCTTCATAATCGTCCCTTTTCCATAATCTTTCTCGATCTTGTCGAGAGTTGCCTGTAATGCCTTCAATTTAGCGGCATTTACCTCGGCGGCCTGGTTTTCTAATTCTTTTGCCATAATTAATTAAGTTTTTGATAATAGTTAAAGTTTGGGGAGGATCGCTTCCGGGGAAGCGCAGTAGACAAATATAGTGATATTTTGATTATTTTTGCAGGAGATGAAAGAGAAACTTTTAGGCAAAACTCCGGAAGAGCTTAAGGCGGTCGCGCAGGCTGCCGGGCTGCCCTCGTTTGCGGGCAAGCAGCTCGCGCAGTGGATGTACGAAAAGCGCGCGAAAAGCTTCGATGAGATGACCAATATCTCAAAGGCAGGGCGCGAGAAACTGGCCGAGCTTTTCGAACTCGGGGTCGAAGCCCCGCTGGGCCTGGCCGAGTCCTCGGACGGGACTAAAAAGTATCTCTTTCCTGCCAGCGAATTCGCGGTCGAGGCGGTTATGATCCCCGATGAGGAGAGAAAGACGCTTTGCGTCAGTTCCCAGGCCGGATGTAAGATGGGTTGTAAGTTTTGCATGACCGGCAGGCAGGGTTTCCATGGGAATCTGACGCCGGCCCAGATCCTTAATCAGTTTATCAGCGTAGACGAGTCGGCCGAGCTTACGAACGCCGTGTTCATGGGGATGGGCGAGCCGCTGGACAATACGGACAATGTCCTTCGGGCAATCGAGGTGCTGACGGCACCATGGGGCTTCGCCTGGAGCCCGAAGAGGGTGACTCTCAGCACGATAGGCGTCCTGCCCAGCCTCCGCCGCTATCTCGACGAGAGCCGCTGCCACCTCGCTATTTCGATCCACAACCCCTTCCCGGACGAGCGGCTCGAGCTGATGCCGGTCCAGAAAGCATGGCCGGTCGCGGAGGTAATCCGCATGCTCAAGGAATACGATTGGACCGCCCAGCGGCGGGTGAGTTTCGAATACACCATGTTCGCTGGCTGGAACGACGACCGGCGCCATGCCGACGCCCTTGCCAGGCTCCTGCGCGATATCGAGTGCCGAGTGAACCTGATCCGGTTCCATAAAATCCCCGACTTCCCGTATGAGTGTGCCAGCCCCAGGGCAATGGAAGCGTTCCGCGACAGGCTGAACTCGCTCGGAGTGACCTGCACGATAAGGGCCTCGCGCGGAGAGGATATCCTGGCCGCCTGCGGAATGCTGGCCGGAAAACACAATAATTAGCAGTATGGACGAGGCGGCAAAAAAGTTGCTTGACAGGCTCCAGAACCTGTGTGCCAAGCAGGAATGCTGCTCGGCCGATATGATGCAGAAAGCGCTGAAGGCTCTTGATTTTGACAGGGCCGCCGCCCAGGAGGTGGTAGATGCGCTGGTTAAGGATAAGTATGTAGACGACGCCCGCTATGCGGCCGCTTTTGCGCGCGAGAAAGCTTCGATTACCGGTTGGGGGCCGATAAAGATCAGATATGCCCTGGCCGGAAAGGGGATAAAGGGCGAGACAGTAGACAATGCTCTTGAAGAGATAGATCCCGGCAGGGCGGATGCAAAACTTCGTAAACTGCTGGAAAACAAGTGGAAGACCCTAAGGGAAGACCCTCAAGGAAAGCTGAAACTTATCAAATTCGCCCTATCGAGAGGTTACGAATACGAAAGTATCAAAACGGAAATTGAAGAAATCTGCCGCTAGAATCTATAGACAAGATTAGCACAATAAGCCCCGGTAAGGGGATCAACTGAAGGAGCGACCGCAAGGTTGCTCTTTTTTTGCCCCCCCCAGCCTAGCCGGCCACTAAGGTCGAGGGCGTCTGCCGTCCACCTTCCTATCCAGGCGCTGAGAATTCCGACTCCGGCCCCGGCTACCGTATCCCACCACCAGTGGCGTTTGTGGATGACGCGGCCGCAGGCTACCGCCGCTCCGCCCACATAGAACACGCCGCCCAAGCCCCAACCGTAGTCCTGGCGGATCAGCTCCGCGCCGGTCATCGCGGCCGCGGTATGGCCCGAAGGGAATGAGCGGTAGTTGGATCCGTCTGGCCGCTGCTCGCGGACCAGCGACTTGAGACCTTGGGTAAGGATGAACATGGACCCGTAGCCTACTGCGCAGGCGACGGCGCGATCGATGACGTTGTGTTCGGCCGGAATCCCGAGGTACTCGGCGCCGAGATCGAAGACGATAGGGGTGTACTGCAACGGGGTCTCCCAATACTTCCACTCGCCGTTCTGCGCAGGCGAAGCGAGGCAGAAACAGCTCAGAAGAAGCAGGGAGGCGAGAAGCTTACGCATACAGGTCTTCGTTATAGTCGAAAAGGTCGGTAGCGTCTTTAAGAAGAGGGTGATTTTTATCCTTCTCGGAGAGGATTACCGCATCGGCCGGAATCTGCCAGTCGATTCCGAGGGCGGGGTCGTTCCATGCGATGGCGCCCTGGGCCTCCGGGGCGTAAAAACGGTCGCATTTATACTGAAGGACGGCCTCCTCGGAGAGGACGCTGAAACCATGGGCGAAGCCGCGGGGGATAAAGAGCTGGCGGTGATTGTCGCCGGAAAGGACGACCGAGACGTGTTTGCCGAAGGTGGGGCTGCCTTTTCGGATGTCTACTGCGATATCCAGTACCTGACCTTTGATGACGCGAAGGAGCTTGCTCTGGCTATAGCGGCCGGTCTGGTAGTGGAGCCCGCGGATTACTCCGTAGGTACTGAGGCTTTCGTTGTCCTGGACGAAACTCATCGGACGGACTGCCTCTGCGAAATCCCTCTCGCTGAAGGATTCAAAGAAGTAACCGCGGTTGTCTCCGAAGACCTTGGGTTCTACCACGACGACTCCGTCTATTTCTGTCTTTATAACGTTCATATTCGCTTTAGGCATTGTTCGAGGGAGTCTCTCCAATAGGGAATTTCGACCCCGAAGGTTTTCTTTACAAGGCTCTTGTCCAGAACGCTGTACTGAGGACGGCGGGCTTTAGTCCTGTAGTCCGATGTAAGGCAGGGGATGACCCGGCAGGTGTAGCCGCAGAGTTCTTTGATCGCCATCGCGAAATCGAACCAGCTGACCGCGCCCTCGCTGGAGAAGTGATAAAGGCCGGTTTTCCCGAGCTGGCGGGTGCTGATTATGTGCATGATCAGCCCTGCGAGATCGGCGGCGCTGGTGGGCGATCCGACCTGGTCGCAGACTACCCGGACTTCTTCGCGGGAAGACATTATCGAACGCATGGTCCCGACGAAGTTCTTTCCGTAGGGGGAGTATAGCCAGGCCGTACGAAGGATGATGTACTTGCAGCCGGATTTCTGGATGGCTTTTTCGCCGGCGAGTTTAGTGCTGCCGTAGACGCTGCGGGGGGCGGGGGAGACCGTCTCTTTGATGGGGGTGTTTCCTTCGCCGGAGAAGACGTAGTCCGTGGAGATATGGATAAGGGTCGCTCCGACCGCTTTCGCGATACGGGCCATGCTCTCGGGGGCGTCGCGGTTTATCGCGGCAGCGAATTCTACGTCGTCTTCTGCTTTGTCTACGTTTGTATACGCGGCGCAGTTGACTATTACGTCTATTTTTTCGCCCTTGACTATAATTTCCAGGGCCTCTTCGTTAGTGATGTCCAGGTGTATAGTTTCGGCGCCCGGCATCTCCCCGATATCGGTGAAGACGAAGCGGTCTGTACTGTCTGCCGCAAGGCGGCGCAGCTCGCAGCCGAGATTGCCGTTGGAACCTGTTACCAGAACATTCATAATTACGCAAAATTAACTATTTTTGCGGATAATGGAGCAGAAGCAGACCATATATCTCTATACAGACGGAGCCGCCAGCGGAAATCCTGGTCCCGGAGGATATGGAATAGTCCTCAAATGCGGAGACATCCGTAAGGAACTCAGCGGGGGCTTCCGCCTTACTACCAACAACAGGATGGAACTGCTTGCGGTAATCAAAGGTCTTGAAGCAATCAGGTGGGAAAACGCTCAGGTTGAGGTCTACAGCGACAGTACCTATGTAGTCAAGGCCCTTACGGAAGGCTGGCTGGATACCTGGGTTGCGAAAGGCTGGAAAAAGGTGAAAAATCCAGACCTCTGGCAGTCTTTTCTTCCGCTCTATAAGAAACACAAAGTCAGTTTCCACTGGATAAAAGGCCATGCCGGACATCCCGAAAACGAACGCTGCGACCGCCTTGCCGTGGCGGCCTACGGTCAGCCCGACCTCCCGGTGGACGAAGGCTATGAAGCTCAGAAAACAGACACTTTATTCTAAAATAATATGCAGAAAGACAATAAACTGATTGTGGGTATCACACAAGGAGATTCGAACGGAATCGGCTACGAAGTAATAATCAAAGCCCTCAGCGACGAGCGAATACTCGACCAGTTCACTCCTATAGTATACGGTTCGCCGAAACTCTTCGGTTTCTATCTCAAGACTATTCCTGAGATCGAGAGCCTCCCGCTCAATAACATTGAGAACGCCAAGGACGCCCAGCCAAAAAAGATCAACATTCTGAACTGTCTGCCGGACAGTACTTATGCCGAGCCGGGCTTCCAGGGCCCGGAGGCGGCGAATTCCGCCATCAAGGCGCTCGACGCCGCCGTCCGCGACATCAAGGCCGGCTCGATCGACGTCCTTGTCACCGGACCTATCAACAAAAAGTCCGTCTCGATCCAGGGCTTCCAGTTCCCGGGACATACCGAATACCTGATGAATCAGTTCGGAGTGAAGGATGTAACGATGCTGATGGTCAGCGACCGAATCAAGCTGGGAGTAGTGACCGGACACATTCCTCTTAAAGACGTCCCCGGCGCAATCACCGAAGAGAAGATCCTCAGCAAGCTTCGTCTGATGAAGGAATCCCTTATCAAGGACTTCGGCTACGATAACCCTACCATCGGCGTTCTCAGCCTTAATCCCCACAGCGGCGACGGCGGCCTCCTCGGGACCGAGGAACAGGACATCATCATCCCCGCGCTCAAGCGCGCTACCGAAGAGGGTATCCAGGCCTTTGGCCCCTTCTCGCCGGACGGCTACTTCGGTCTCGGAAAGTACCAGCAGTTCGACGCGACTCTCGCAATGTACCACGATCAGGGCCTCTCGCCTTTCAAGACCATCGCCTTCTCGGACGGCGTGAACTATACCGCCGGCCTGCCTGTAGTAAGGACCTCGCCCGACCATGGGACCGCATACGATATGGCCGGCCGCGATATGGCCGACCCGGTCTCGATGCGCTCCGCGATCTTCACCGCCATCGACATCTACCGCAGGCGCCAAGCCTACGAAAAACTGATCGAAGGCAAGATGATCGACCGTACGCCGGTTGAGGAAGAGCGCCCTCAGCGCCCTGACCGTCCCCAGATTGCCTAACCCTTTCATATTTGCATTTTTTACCTATATTTGCAGCGACTTTAAGTTTCTCCAAAACCTTTTTTATGGTACTTGGAAATGAGAAAACCATTCGTTATCGCAGCAATGTTGCTGTGCTCCTCTCTTGCGATCGCACAAGAGGCTGACGAACTCGGTGGTAGCAATGCCGAGTTCTCCGTTATTGCCAGGGCAGAATACCTCTATGGTGACCCACTCGGCAACTCCTCTCTTTATGCCACTTTCGATGGCAGTATTTCCGACAACCTTACTTACAGCTTCGGTACACATCTCCTTTCTTCTACTCCGGGAGCATTGTATGCCAATTCTTTCCGTGCAGACGATGTAGACTGGCTCGATTGGGCTACCCTTACCTGGGCGGTAGGCGATTTCGAGCTGACTTTCGGTAAGGAAGACATCCTTCTGGGAACAAATGAGATGGCAGAAAGCGACTGGGATATTCATTTCCCTTTCGCTTCGTCTATCTGGCACAACCTCTACACCTATGAATGGGGTCTCAGGGGAACCTGGTACCCGGTCGAGGGGCTTACTCTCGATGCCCGCGTAAGCGCTTCTCCCTATTCGGCATATCCTTTCACCGGTGGCTTGCTTACCTACGGCCTTAAGGCTGCTTACGAGCAGACCGAGTCCTGGGGTGTGATGGCGGCCTACGATGTAATCGGAACCGACGCCGGAGAGTATACCGGCCTTCTTACCGCAGGAGCCAACCTCTTCCTCGGAGATGCCAGCATTTGCGTTGATTTCCAGAACAAGGTCGGTGATCCGATGTTCGTTTTGGTCGACGGTATCGGTACCTCCCTGCAGTGTGCCTACACCTTCTCCGAGCAGCTTACAGCCATTGCTCATACAGGTTATGAGAAGATGGACGCAAATTTTGGCGGTCTTGAGGATATCAATGCCGGCCTCGCCGTTCATTATTTCCCCATCGAGGGACTCAGGGTCCACGCTCTCGGAAGCTATCGCTGGGGCGACATCGCTCCCGGGCCTACCTTCAGCATTGGTGTAACTTACAACTTCTCTCTCTCCCTCTAAGAGATGGCAAGCAACGATATCATCATCAACATCGAGCATCTTTCGAAGTCTTTCGGAGACAAAAAGGTACTCGAGGACATAAACCTTTACATAAAGAAGGGGGAATTCATCACCTTCCTCGGCCCCTCCGGCTGCGGTAAGACTACTCTCCTCCGTATGATCGCGGGCTTCCTGAACCCGGACGAGGGCGTCATCACCCTCGAGGGCAAGGATATCTCGCCCCTGCCTCCACACCAGAGGCCGCTGAACACGGTCTTCCAGAGGTATGCGCTTTTCCCTCATCTGGATGTATACGACAACATTGCGTTCGGGCTCAAGCTCCAGAAGCTCCCGACGGACGAGATCAACAAGCGCATCAAGAAGGTACTCAAACTCGTGTCCATGTCCGACTACGAAGACCGCGACGTCAACTCGCTCTCCGGCGGACAGCAGCAGCGTATCGCTATCGCAAGGGCTATCGTCAACAGGCCCAAGGTCCTGCTTCTGGACGAGCCTCTCAGCGCGCTCGACCTCAAGATGAGAAAGGATATGCAGATAGAACTGAAGGAGATGCACAAAAAACTCGGCATCACCTTCATCTATGTCACCCACGACCAGGAAGAGGCTTTGACCATGTCTGATACAGTAGTCGTTATGAACGAAGGCCGTATCCAGCAGATCGGAACCCCTATCGACATCTACAACGAGCCAGTCAACTCCTTCGTCGCAGACTTCATCGGGGAAAGCAATATCCTTAACGGTCGCATGTTCGGAGACCGCAGGGTCGCCTTCATCAAACACGAATTCGACTGTGTAGACGAAGGCTTCGGCGAGGATGTTCCCGTAGATGTAGTTGTCCGCCCTGAGGACATCTACTTCACTACCGATCCCGCCAAGTGTCAGTTCAAGGCTACCGTCAAGTCCTGCGTATTCAAGGGCGTTCACTACGAGATGTTCGTAGATACTGATACAGGATACGAACTTATGATTCAGGATTATGACCCTTATCCTGTCGGAGAGGAAGTCATGCTCTATATAGATCCGGACGATATCCAGGTTATGAAGAAGGAGCGCAGCTTCAATACTTTCCGCGGAACCGTTACAGGGAAGGGAAAGGTGGAGTTCCTGGATGGAGAGTTCGAGTGTGATACGGAGGGCTTTGAAGACGGAGACGAGGTAATAGCTACCGTCCGCTTCGAGAAGATTGATCTTCTCGACTATGACGACAATGCTCCTGTAAGCGGAAACGTAGTTTCTATCCTCTATAAAGGCAACCATTATCACCTCACCGTAAAGACGGAGTCCGGAGAAAACGTCTGGGTCGACACCAATGACATTTGGGACAAGAACGACTCGGTCGGTATCAAAATACTTCCGAAGGACATCAAACTTACGAAAGCCAATGGGTAAAAGGTCTACTTGGGCTTTGCCTTACCAGATTTTTCTGGCGCTCTTTGTAGTACTGCCGCTCGTTCTGATCGGCGTGTACGCCTTTACCAATGCAGACGGCCATTTCACCCTCTCTAATCTGGGCGCTTTCTTTACCGAGCCGAAGATAATCAACTCTTTCCTTGTCTCGCTTGAAGTTGCTCTTGAGAATACGATCATCTGTATAGTGGTGGGCTATCCTGTTGCCTACATCCTTGCCGACAAGTCGCTTAACAAATCGGCTGTAACGGCAGTGCTGTTTATCCTCCCTATGTGGATAAACGCCCTTATGAGGACGATGGCTACGGCGGAAATCTTCAACGTACTCGGAATAGGACTCGGAAAGGGAACTCTTCTCTTCGGTATGGCATACGACTACCTCCCGTTTATGATTTATCCTATCTACAACGTTCTTGACAAGATGGACAAGTCGTATGCGGAAGCGGCGCAGGACCTGGGAGCAAGCCCGTTCAAGGTATTCCTCAAGGTTACTCTCCCGTTGTCTCTGCCCGGCGTAGCCAGCGGTGTGATGATGGTTTTCATGCCTACCGTCTCTACTTTCGCGGTTTCCGAAATCCTTACCAACAACACTATTATGTTGTTCGGTTCGGTCATTCAGGAGCAGTTCAACAACCTGATGTGGAACCAGGGAGCCGCTCTATCGTTCATCATGCTCATCATCATCGGTGTGACTACCCTTATCCCGGGCAGCCGCAACGACGAAATATCTGAAGGAGGGGCGATAATATGAAAACTGCAGGCCGTATAGTATCGAAAGCCTATCTGTGGCTTATCCTTCTGGTGATTTACGCTCCTATCGTATTCATCGCGGTTTTCTCCTTCACCGAGGCGAAATCCCTGGGTAACTGGACAGGCTTTACATTCTCGCTCTATGAGTCGCTCTTTACCGGGGCCAACTCCAATTCGGCTGCCCTGCTCCAGGCCCTTAAGAACACCCTTATCATCGCTCTTGCCGCTTCCCTTATCTCTACGGTACTTGGAACCCTTGCAGCAATCGGCATATTCAATCTCAAGGGAAGGCGTAAGCGCTCGATACAGTTCCTGAACAATATCCCGATGCTCAATCCTGATATCATTACGGGTGTGTCGCTTTTCCTGCTTTTCGTCTTCCTCCACGTCAGCAAGGGTTATCTGACTATTATCCTGGCCCATGTAACTTTCTGCACCCCTTACGTAGTGCTCAATGTCCTGCCCAAGCTTTCTCAGATGAACCCCAATATCTATGAGGCGGCCCTGGATCTGGGAGCAACCCCCATGCAGGCGCTCAGGAAGGTGTTGGTGCCGCTCCTGCGTCCCGGCATGATCTCGGGTTTCATACTCGCCTTCACGATGAGTCTTGACGATTTCGCAGTAACATACTTTACAGCCGGTTCTTCCGGTGTAGACACCCTCTCTACCTTCATCTACTCCGATGTCCGCAAAGGGGGTCTTACTCCGGAGCTCAAGCCTATGATGACCATCATCTTCCTCATAGTGCTTGCAGTTCTTCTGGTGGTCAATATACGTTCTTTCAAAAAACAGAATAATCAATGAAAAAATTCCTCAGAATCGCCGTCTTCGCAGCGGCTCTCTTCGCGGCTTTAAGCGTGTCCGCCAAGGAAAGGAACCAGATCCTTAAGGTCTACAACTGGTCCGACTACATCGCAGAAGGAGTAGTCGAAGACTTTGAAAAGTGGTATTTCGAGCAGACCGGCGAGGAAATCGAAGTTATTTACATGACCTTCGATGTCAACGAGTCGATGCTCTCAAAGATCGAGAACGGCCACGAAGACTACGATGTAGTGTGCCCCTCCGATTACATTATAGAGCGTATGCTCAACACGGGCCTTATCCTGCCCCTCGATTTCTCGGCGCTGGGAAATACTCCCAACTATATCGAAGCAAACCGCTCGCCTTATATCGAGAAGATGTTCCGCGCGATCAACCCCGACATCGATGCTAACCTCTATTCGGTAGCTTATATGTGGGGAACCACCGGAATTCTCTATAACACCGCTTTCGTTACCAGGGAAGAGGCTTCTACCTGGGATGTCATCCGCAATCCCAAGTTCTCCGGCAAGATCCTTATCAAGGACGCCCCCAGAGATGTCTACGGGCCCGTTCTTATCTACCTCAAGCAGGATGAACTCCGCAAGGGCGCAGTTACCCTCCAGGACCTTATGATGGATTCTTCAGACGAGTCTGTAGAAGCTGTCAAGAACTATCTTCTCGAGGTAAAGCCCGGCGTATGTGGCTGGGAAGCCGACCTTGGAAAGGAGCAGATGACTAAGAACCGCGCATATGTCTCGCTCAACTGGAGCGGTGATGCGAAGTGGGCCATGGGCGAAGCCGAGTCTGTAGGCGTTTCGCTCGATTATGTAGTTCCCGAGGAGGGTTCGACCGTATGGTTCGACGGATGGGTTATCCCTAAGTACTCGAAGAACACTAAGGCTGCTCTTTATTGGATCAACTTCCTCTGCCGCCCGGATATCGCTATCCGCAACTTTGAGGAGATGGGTTATTCTCCTTCCTGCGGCGCTCCCGAGGTTCTCGAGGCCATGATCGACGAAGAACTGTATGCTCCCGTAGATCTTTCTTACTTCTTCGGCGAGGACGCGAAGGCAGTCTGTGTAGACCCCGTTCTTTTCCCGGACATGTCCGTCATCGAGCGCTGCGCTCTTGAACACGACTGGGGCAGGGATACCGAGAAGCTCCTCTCTATGTGGCAGGATGTAAAGGGCAGCCGCGCCAGCGCAGCTACCTACATCGTAATCGCAGCTGTCGTTATCGCAGCTGCAGCATACTTTGCCGTTTCCGCTGCAAGCAAGAGGTCCCGTCGCTCCCGCAAACGCCGTTAATCGCTATGACTAAAATTGAAGCCGCAAGGCAGGAATACGCCGACTGGTGTTCAGCTATCGGGATTGACACTCTTCAGAAGGTCAATGAGACTCTTCTGGCGGGGAAGGCTATCCCCCTGATTAATCTGTGCGAAGCGCGCCAAGAGCGCAAGTACGCAGAAATAGCAAATGAAATCTACTGGCTGAAGGACAAGACCCGCATCGTAATGATGTCCGGTCCATCGTCCAGCGGAAAGACATCTTCTTCTCTGCGTATAGCCCAGCAGTGTAGGGTTCTCGGCCTTAATCCTAAGGTTATCGAGCTAGACAACTACTTCGTAGACAGGGACAAGACCCCGCGCGACGAAAACGGCGAATACGATTTCGAGTCGCTCTACGGGATGGACATCGACTTCCTTGGCGAGCAGCTCAACGCGCTTCTTGCCGGCGAGGAGATCGAGGTGCCGAAGTTCAACTTCGTCAAGGGCTGCCGTGAGTTCAACGGGACCCGGATGAAGCTGGGCCCGAACGACTTGCTCTTTATGGAGGGTATCCATGCCCTTAACCCGGCCTTGACCCCGACCGTGGACCAGACTAAGATCTTCCGTATCTACATTTCCGCCCTCTCGGCCCTGCCCGGAGGCGAGAAGGTCCACAACAGCACGACCGACAAGCGGCTTCTTCGCAGGATCGTTCGCGACGCCCGTACTCGCGGAATATCGCCCGAAGAGAATATCCTCCGCTGGCCTTCCGTAAGGAGGGGAGAGACTCAGAACATCTTCCCGTACGAGGACCTTGCAAACGTAGTTTTCAACTCTTCTACTCTCTACGATGTCCCGGTTCTGAAGTATTTTGCAGAACCTCTCCTGAAGCAGATAGGCCCGAATTCGCCGGCTTACGAGAAAGCCCACGAACTCGTCGTGTTCCTGGAGAAAGCGGTAGCGCTGAAGACGGAAGAGATCGAAGCCATCCCGGCTACCTCCATCATGAGGGAGTTCATAGGTGGACAGATGCTCTACTGATAATTGACAAAATGACAGAGATAGCGTTCTGGCAGAGGTTTTGAAGACTTATCTGCCAGAACGTGTTTATTACATTATGGACGAACATAAAGAAGAAACAAAGGCCGCTAAGGGCCAACCTAAAGATAACAGTAAGAAAAAGATAGCCGAGCTCACTGACAAATTGTCTAAGGAGCACGACGATTATATCCGTCTGATGGCGGAGTTCGAGACTTTCCGCAGGCGCAGCGCCGAGGAAAAGCTGAATCTGGTAGCTACCGCCGCGGCCGATACAATAAAAGGTCTTCTCCCCGTACTGGACGACTGCGAGAGGGCTCTCCAGATGCTGGAGAATTCCTCAGACGAGTCTGCAAAGCAGGGAACAGCCCTTATCTATGATAAGCTGATGGCTTATCTGAAGAGTTGCGGCCTTGAAGTTATAAAGGCCAAGGGAGAAGTTTTCAATGTAGACTATCACGAAGCTGTTACCCAGTTCCCGGCGCCTTCTGAGGAGATGAAGGGAAAGGTTATCGATGTAGTCCAGACTGGTTATATGCTTGGCGGAAAGGTTATCCGCTACGCCAAGGTTGTAGTTGGAGCATAATATGGCAGAAAAAAGAGATTACTACGAGGTGCTCGGGCTCCAGAAAGGAGCCTCTGAGGACGATATCAAGCAGGCTTATAGAAAGGCTGCTCTGAAGTGGCATCCAGACCGCTGGGTGAACGGTACCGATGCGGAGAAGAAGACCGCGGAGGAGAAGTTCAAGGAGGCCTCGGAGGCCTACTCCGTCCTTAGCGATAAAGACAAACGCGCCAAGTACGATCAGTTCGGCTTCGCGGGTGTAGACGGCGGCGGAGCTCAGGACTGGAGCCAGGGCTTCGGCAGCCTGAACGACATCCTGAACAACCTCTTCGGAGGCGCATTCGGGGGCGCGTTCAGCGGCTTCGGCGGCTTCGGCGGCTTCGGCGGTGGCTCTCAGGGCCGCCAGAAACAGCGTGGCCGCGATATCCGTACCCGCGTTCGCCTGACCCTCTCTGAGATAGCAAACGGCTGCGTGAAGGAAGTGACCCTCGAGCGCAATCGTCCATGTCCGGATTGCGGCGGTAAGGGAGCGAAGAATTCTTCGGACATCAAGACCTGCCCTACCTGTAAAGGCGCCGGCCAGGTCCAACACGTCACCAACAGCCTCTTTGGCCGTACGATTACCTACAACGTCTGCCCTCAGTGTGGCGGCGAAGGCGAGATCGTGACCAACCCCTGCCGCAGCTGCGGCGGAACCGGCCTTATCCGTAGGAAGGAGACCGTCTCGATCAAGATACCCGCCGGAATCGAGTCCGGAATGCAGATTACAATCAGGGGCGAAGGCCACAGCGCGCCTCATAACGGGGCGAACGGCGACCTGCTCGTCGTGATCGAGGAGATCGAGGACGAGAACCTCAAGAGGGAAGGGCAGAACCTCTTCTATACGAAGATCATCTCGGTAACGGACGCTATCCTCGGCTGCGAGATTTCGGTTCCATGCCTGGACGGCGACCAGAAACTTAAGCTCGATGCCGGAACCCAGAGCGGCTACGTCACCCGCCTCCGCGGCAAGGGCCTGCCAGCCCTGAACGGCTACGGAAAGGGTGATCTCTACGTCAAGATCCTCGTCTGGATACCCCACAAACTGTCCCGTGATGAGAAACGTGCTCTGGAAGATATGAAGGACAGCTCAAGTTTCAAACCGGATCCCTCGCGCGACGATAAAGCTATTTTCGAAAAGGAGAAAAATATTTTCTAAATAATTTTGGATAGTTCGAAAAAAGTTCTACCTTTGCAGTCCCATTTCGCAGCCTCTCTTCAATTGGTTCGATGACGCTGCACCTATTAAGATTTTTGAAACAATGGACGCAATTAAATTGGTTGAGCAGGCATTTGCTCAGAACAAAACTGAAAAGTATCCTCAGTTCAAGGCAGGAGATACTGTAACAGTTACATACAAAATTAAGGAAGGCGACAAATTCCGTCTCCAGAACTTCAGGGGCCAGGTAATCCAGATTTCTGGTGCAACCCCCTTCACAAGGACCTTCACAGTCCGCAAGGTTACTGGCGGAGTAGGTGTTGAGAGGATTTTCCCTTACGAGTCACCTTTCATCGAGAATATCGAACTGAACAAAGTCGGCCACGTCCGTCGCGCCCGCATCTTCTACCTTCGTAACCTCTCCGGCAAGAAGGCCCGCATCCGCGAGAAGAAGATGAGCGTCAAGCCTGCCGCAACCGAGGAATAATCGGATAAGCCCTTTGGGGCCCCGAGACCTGGCTCCTTAGCTCAATTGAATAGAGCATTTGACTACGGATCAAAAGGTTACAGGTTTGAGTCCTGTAGGAGTCACGAAAAAAGCACCGCAAAACGCGGTGCTTTTTTCGTGTCTCCTGCTGCCTGGCTGCGCCCGGCAGCCTCGACTATGATCCCCCTGCACCCCCAGGGGACTGTGGGGCGTACCCCCCAGACCCCCTGCCCTTCGGCGCTTCGCGCCTCTAAGCTTCGCGACTTCGCCGCTGCCATGTAGCGTGGTCTCCCTGCTGGAAAATGGCAGGGAGACTACGTTTTTCCGGGTTTTTGTGGTCTCCCTGCTGATTTTTTGCAGGGAGACTACGCCGGGCGGCAACAGATGCAGTCTCGTCTAAATAACGAATAATCCTTAGTCTTTATGCAGAACCCAGCCCATACGTTTGGCTAAGTCCTTGGCAAAGGCAACATCGTTATGAGGAAGGGTGAGACGGAGTGTATCACGGGTACTATATCGCGGGCCTTCCGGTTCCATAAGCATAGTGTGTTTGGTTTGTTCTGCGCTGTATCCTGTTACCAGGGCAGGGGACTCCATCCTGGGATGCTTGACCGCCTCTGCTAATGCTCGTTTTACGAAGGCGTTTATGGAAATGCCTGCTTCAGCCGCCATGTTGGCTATGTCGCGGTGAGTCTCGGGAGCGATGCGGACATTGAAGGCACCGGTATAGCTTTTCTCTGGTTTTACACCGTGTTCTTCACAAAATGTAAGATAGTCATCTACTGCTTCGTGAAAAGCATCTGTGAGCTCTTTGACTGATTCTCCTTCGTAGTTGACAAGATCGTCTAGGCCTTCAAGTTTCCCGAAAAATACCTTGTCCTGTTCGCTGTAAGCAACCGAACCGACATATCCTTTGTATTTGAGTGTGTTCATAGTTAAATATCTCCGTTTCTTAATAATTTGTCAAGTATTTCTTTTAAAGCATAGGCCTTTACTATCTTACCTGGGTGGGGTTTGTGCAGCAAGATCTTTCGGTTATGTCCATCCATAAACAATACCCTGGATCCGGAAGTTTTACCCTTGTTCGATTTCACATATCCAAACAAGTTCAGTAGTCTCTCGACCTCATTAAATGTAAAATCTGTTGGCAGACGTTTTAACCGTTCGATTAATTTCTCTTTCGTACCCATATGCAAATGTAACTAATTTTTAGTTACAAAGCAAATAAAAAGGGTAGCGATATCACTTCAGCCGTCCAAGGTCGTCCCAGCCGGGTTGCATGCGGCTGATGTGGCAGTCTTGGACAAAGCGCTGAAGCGCTGCCTGAGCCTGCTCCTCGCGGGCGGCAGCGGTACGTTGCGATTATATGTTATTATTCGTTATTTTTGTAACGATATATATCAATAAACCGATATGAAGAAGTATCTAGGATCACTGGCGGTCCTTGCGCTGCTGTTTACATGTACTTCGGGGAGTCAGTCCGTCCAGTTACAGAATAAAGACTTTATATAATATCATTCGCCATAGTGTAATTATGAAGAGAATACTGCTCACCCTTATTTGTTCTATGTTCTGGCTGATTCCAGCTATGGGGCAGATTAAGATGACGTTGTCTTCTAAAGCAGAGTTAATCCCTGATGATGCTGACGCGGCTTCATATTACCGTATGACTGATATCAACGATAACGTATGCGCCATAATAAAGGTTGTACCAGATAATCCTTTATCCGGGCAGTTGGTGCTCAACACCAAGGGAGGAATGGTTCCCGTTAAATCTGATGAACAAGCAAGAAAGAACGGCGAATGGTGGTTTTGGGTGTCTCCGACGGTTACCAATATCATGTTCACCTGCGATGGCTATACCTCTACGGGCTGGATAGGTGTATCTCTAAAACAGGGAAGTGTATATACTGTTGGGCTTAGCGTGGAGTCTAAAGTAAAGATTGTAAAAGAATTCACCGGCTCCGGTCTGGTGCCGGTACACCTGACAGTATCTCCTTCAGATGCATTGGTGACCTACGGCGAGAGCGAAGACAGAACAATCAACTCGGTGAGAATTACAGATGGTTACTTCGATACTTTTCTTGCTGCTGGGACTTACTATTTTAGGGTAGACAACAAGTATTATAAGAGTTACACTGCGAATGTTAAAGTTGATAGGGGAATGGAGGAGATCCATGTGATTCTCGAGCCTATCTATAACTCTCTTGCCATATTGTCCGAACCTTCGGGCGCGGAGGTTCTCCTGGATGGTGAATCTCTGGGGGTTACTCCAGTCTCCCCAAATGTAAAGGTCCTCAAGGGGGAACACACTCTTCAATATAAGAAATCAGACTACTATATCGCAAGACAAACGATAGTCGCAAATGGAGATGGTAGCGTTATTTCTGTCCCTCTTATTAAGTTGGATCCTCAATTTGGAACAATTGTTCTTGCATGTGAAGACAAACAAGCAACTTTGATTATTACTGACCCTTCAGGCAAGGTGATGTTCAGAGGAAAAAATGGCGATGAGGTGAAACTCAACAGTAAACTTGATTACAGAGTAGAATCATCCCGAACTTCACATATATCTCAGTCTGTAGGGATAATAGGAAGCACTATTGAAGGAAAACGACAAACTGTTCGTGTTGAGCCCCCCTTGCCCATTTACGGAGAACTACAATTATCTTCAATCCCCAGCAGGGCTGAAGTATACATTGACGGTGTTTATTCCGGTACGACTTTGTTTGGGGATAGAGTACTTGTTGGCCTACATGAAGTAGAGCTTCGAGCCGATGGATATATCCCCCAGTCTTTCACGGTAGTAATAAAAGAAGGGCAAATCCTTTCCTTGGAGAAAAAATTGACCAAAATGCCGGGAAAGCCCTCGACTAATAAAACGACAAAAGTGGTGCCCAAGGAACAAAAGAAACCCATTTCAACAGGTAGTAAATTAGGCGCTATTGGGGGAGTCTCGATAGGATATGTTCCTTATTTCTCGAGATGGTCATTTGGTGCGATGCTGGGTATTGCAGAAGAAAGTGAAGTCGGCTTATACGCAAAGTTCAGGAGTAATTTTGTAATAGAGTCGTCATTTTATGATAAACATAAAGGCGAATCTTTCGATAGTTCAGAAGAAAATGTCAATTTCTCTAATCCCGTTTTTTTCGAGTCAGGTAAGAATATTCAAAAGCATTGGGTGTTGACGGCTGGAGGAGTATTTCCGCTGTTCGATTTTTTCCCGTTAAGTGTCTATGTTGGTGTCGGGTATGGAGCTATGAAGAACTATTGGAAAAAGTTGGAAGGAGACTATGTCTACATAACAAACCTTTCACGCCGCGGTATAAGCGCTGATTTAGGCTTTATCCTTTTTTTCGAAGATATGGCCTACATGAACATAGGCGTAACAACGACAAGAGGTTACGCTGATATAGATTTTGGAGTCGGTTTCTGTTTTTAATCATGAGACGTTTATTACACACTATAATACTGATCTTTACGTCGTCTATATGCCTTATTGGATGCCAGACGGAGAAATTATATGAAGAGCAGAGCACGCTCATTATAGCAGTGGATCTCGGACTGCCATCTGGTTTAAAGTGGGCTTCTTGCAATGTTTATGCAGCCAGATCAGAAAAGCCTGGGACCTATTTTCAGTGGGGGGTTGATGACGTCTCTTATGCTTACTATTTTTTTAGTTATAAGTGGTTCAATTCATCCGGTGATAATTATACTATCATAAAATATAATTACGATAGCAAATTCGGGACAGTTGATAACAAGATGGTTCTGGATGCACAGGATGATGTAGCCAACGTAGTATGGGGAAAAGGGTGGTATATTCCTTCAACACAGGATTGGCAGGAACTGTCTGCCGAGTGTAATTGGTCTTGGGAAGATAATGACTATGTTTCCGGATTCAAGGTAACCGGCCCTAATGGCAAGTCGATTTTCCTGCCGGCGGGTGGGTACTTTAAAGGAATCAAGGAGTCCGGTAGCACAGTTACTTACGACGGCATAAAGGGCTTTTATTGGACCTGTGATTTGAATGAAGAAGATCCATCTTGCGCCCAGGCGGTCACCATCTATGAATCCAATACAACTGCAGGGTATGTAATGGAAATCAGTGGTTGTGAGCGTTATATAGGCTTATCCGTCCGTCCAGTTATCGATTAGCACAAATTATTAATTATGAATATTCTCAAAATAGACGGCGGAAAACTGGAACTCCGGACAGACCGGGGTACTTTTATTCGAACGATATGCTACCGCGATGTCGTAGATGCAGATCTCAATAATGACGGCTCGTTGATAGTGATTACTTTGAATAACGGTAAGGTCGAATTAAGGAAGGATTCCGGATCCTTTGTCCGCACTATCGTGTATCGAGATGCAGTCTCTGCCCGTTGGAATGGGGGCGATATCGCCATCAGACTGGCTAATGGCAAAACGGAGTTGCGAAAGGAATCCGGCAGCTTTATCCGAACGCTTTGGTGATTTAGCGGAGAATTACTTCAGCCGTCCAAGGTCGTCCCAGCCGGGTTGCATGCGGCCGGTGTGACGGTAGGGGTCGGGGGCGACGGCAAGGCCTGCGTGGGTCATTTCTCCAAGTTCGATCAGGCGGCGGAGGCGAATGAGGTTCCGCTCACACCAGTTGCTGCGCGGGCGGCGAGGGGTGAAGTGCTGGACTGGCTTACCGTCATCGATGCGCTTCATAGTGCTGTCTATCCATCCGAAACATAACGCGACCTCTACTGCATCTATATAGCGGACGACGCCGGGGCAGTCTTGGGATGAGCGGTTGACGCGCAGCCAGAAATCACTGCAGCTGCTGTGATTTTTCTGATACCACTCGTATAGCTCGGCGCGGGTATGTATGTCCAGTAAATTCTTTACCTCCATAGTCTAGTGCAAAGATAAGAAAATGCTTAACTTTGCATTATGAAACGCAGATTGTTAGTTCTTGTATTTCTTGCCTGCAGCCTGGGAGCGCAGGCGCAGGGCGGTTTTGCTCAGGTAGAGAAGGAGTATAAACTGTTCGATTTCCAGCTCAATGCAAAGCGAATGGAGTTTGGCCTCAATGTAGGTCAGGCCGGGTCTTTCTCCCCGTACGCAGACTTTGCGATGGGCGCAAACCTGCTCTTTAATGGTTTCTATTTGGATTTTCTGGCTTCTGATCCTGCGAAGTGGAATGACCACGTAGCATTCTGTATCAACGCCGGCTATCAGATCCCGATTCTCAGGTGGCTCAGGCTGATGCCCCTTATAGGCTATGCCCAGACAAACGACGGAATTACAGACGCATCGGTAACAATTTGGGAGATCGATGAGGATTCTTCAGATACGTACCATCCCTACAAAGTCACCCGCGGCAGCCGCTCCCATTACTTTAATTATGGGGGAGGTCTGTCGATTCAACCCTGCAAGTGGTTCAGCATCAATCTTATTGCGACCAATAACGCCCTCTACGGCGGCGTAGGCGTTGACCTCGTTACAATCGCAAGAACGCGGTAGTTGCGGCTGCCCGGGCCGGAGGCTTCGCGTTTTGCTGTCTGTGGGGCATACACGAAATGTTCCTGCAGGAAAAGCGTGTCCTTCGCGGATGGTTCCCCGAGAATCCCGAGCGCCACGAATATTACGAAAGGCGCCGCAAAGAAATGCATGGAAGGTTATAGAGTCCATACAAAGACAAAACAGGCAGCCCGATGAGGACTGCCTGTTTTTGTATCGGGGAGGAAAGCTATTCAGTAGAGTAATTGTCGAAATAGCCCTGGACCAGGATAAGGGGAGTACCCTTGTCGCCGGAGCCGCTGGTCAGGTCGCACAGCGAGCCGATAAGGTCGGTGAGCTGGCGAGGGGTAGTACCCTCGGAAACCATCTGGCCCTTAAGACTGGCGTCTTTGTGGCGGATGCTCTCGGAGATAGCCTTGCGAAGCTCCTCGCCATTGAGATTTGCGAACTCGCTGTCTGCAAGGTACTTGATCTTAAGCTCGTTGGGAGTTCCAATAAGGCCGTCCGTAAAGAACGGGGAGACTACAGGGTCTGCGAGTTCCCAGATCTTTCCCTGAGGATCCTTGAAAGCGCCGTCTCCGTAGACCATCACTTCGACATGTTTTCCGGTAAGCTTCAGGATACGCTCCTGAACTTCCTTAACCAGAACGTCTCCGCTGCGGGGGAAGAGCTTGACGCTGTCTTCGGTAGCCTTGTTCGAGCCAAGCAGACCATAGTTGGCGTTGTAGCCGCTTCCGTCTACGGGGGCGGAGAGGATCTGGTCCAGACCTACCACCAGGCGTGCGCCTGCCTTCTCGAGGATACGGCGGGTACGGCGGCGGGTATGGATGTCGCAGTTGATGACGGTGTCCGTAAACTGAAGGATAGCCTCCGGCCTGTTGGCGAAGACAAACTCTACTTCAGCTCCCTGGGAACGCACGAGTTCGGAATAGTACTCTACATAATCTACGCCGGTGAATTCGTGTTTGTAGGTTCCGAACACCTCGCGGTAGCGCTCAAGGGTAAGAACGTCTGTGTAAGGGTTGATGCCGGCCTCGTCCATCCGGTCGAGATCCAGAATTGAGTTACCCACCTCGTCTGAGGGGTAAGAGAGCATCAACACCACCTTCTTGCAGCCCTTCGCGATACCTTTGAGGCAGATCGCAAAGCGGTTGCGGCTGAGGATGGGGAAGATGACGCCTACTGTAGCTCCGCCTGTACGCGCCTTGACATCTTTAGCAATGTTCTCGACGGTGGCGTAATTGCCCTCCGCTCTGGCGACTACGGACTCGGTGATCGCAACGACATCTCTGTCGCGGAGTTCGAATCCTTCCTCGCGGGCGGCGCTAAGTAAACTTTCTAAGATTGTGTCTGCCAGATGATCTCCCTGGCGGATGATGGGGCAGCGGATACCTCGAACGACTGTTCCGGTTTTTCTTTCGCTAGATTTCATTGCAGAAATGTTACAAACAAAGTTATAATCCAATTCTCACTTGTGCAAATGTTCTTTAATATTTTCTTAAAAAATTTTATTAACACAAAAATGTGCAAAACTAAATCTCGCCCACAGTTGTAGGAATCTTAGTTTTTTCCTAATTTTACAAACCCATTTGAAAGTTAGTTAGAAGGTTATTATTCTTACTTATATGAGAAAAGTTTATTCCGGTAAAACCAAAGACGTCTTCGCTCTTGAAGACGGCAACTATCTTCTCAAATTCAAAGACGACTGCACCGGCAAAGACGGTGTTTTCGATCCCGGCGAGAATTCTGTAGGTCTCACTATCGAAGGTGTGGGAGACGTAAACCTCAGAATGTCGATTTACTTCTTCGAGAAACTCAATGCTGCTGGTATCCGTACACACTATGTATCCGCCAACCTGGACGATACTACTATGACGGTTCTTCCCGCAAAGGTCTTCGGACACGGTCTTGAGGTAATCTGCCGCAACAAAGCTGTCGGAAGCTTTATCCGCCGCTACGGCGAGTACATCGAGGAAGGCGCCGATCTTCCTTCGTATGTAGAGATGACCTTCAAAAACGACGCAAAGGGCGATCCCCTCGTAACTAAGGAAGGCCTTAAGGTCCTCGGAATAATGACCGAGCAGCAATATGACGACATCGCCGAGATGACCCGCAAGATTACCAAGGTAGTCGCGGACGATATGCTCAGCAAAGGCCTTGTCCTGTACGACATCAAGTTCGAGTTCGGATACGACGCAGAAGGTAAGGTAATGCTGATAGACGAAATCGCATCCGGAAATATGCGCGTATATAAGGATGGCAAGTACATCGAGCCTATGACCCTTTCTAAACTGTTCTTCCAGAAATGAAAGTAGCAGTCATAATGGGAAGCGCAAGCGACTGGGACGCCATGGCCCCTTGCTGCGAGACCCTTGAAGCCTTCGGAATCTCCTACGAAAAGAGAGTCCTCAGCGCCCACCGCAACCCCGGCCCCCTTGCCGAGTATGTCTCGTCCCTTAAAGACAAGGGTTGCGAGATCGTTATCGCAGGCGCCGGTGGAGCGGCCCATCTCCCCGGAGTGATTGCCGCTCTGACAACCCTCCCCGTCATAGGAATCCCCGTAAAGAGTAAAGCCCTGAATGGGCTGGACTCCTTACTCTCTATCGTCCAGATGCCTTCCGGGATCCCGGTAGCGACCATGGCGATAGACGGGTCGAAGAACGCTGCGCTCTACGCAGTCTCCATCCTTGCGCTGGCGGACTCCGCGCTCGCTGAAAAACTCCAGGAGTTCCGCGAGCAGCAGAGTCAGAAAGTCTTGAACACTGTCATCTAAACTTACGCCCACCTTGCGCCTGCGCAGCGGTGGGCAAATTTTTTTGAATGGAAAGCCCCAAAAGAATTTTTGTGGAGAAGAGGGATGGTTTCCGCGTCGAGTCCCAGAGCCTCCTCCACGATTTCAATGAGAACCTCTCCCTGCAGCTCAGTTCGCTGCGGCTCGTAAAAGTGTACGACCTTTTCGGCTTTACTCCCGAGCTGCTGGAGAAGAGCCGCTATGCGGTATTCGGCGAGAAGGTAACTGATCTTGTTACAGACTCCTACCCTCTGGACTGCAAGTATCTGGCGGTAGAGTATCTTCCCGGTCAGTTTGACCAGTGTGCTTCGTCTGCAGAAGACTGCGTACATCTGATCGACCCTAAAGCAGATATCCGTATCAAAAGCTCGCGCCTGCTGGTCTTCCCGCCGGATACTTCCGACGATACCCTTAAGCGAATAGAGGCCTACTATATCAACCCTGTAGAGTCCCGCAAAAAAGATCTCTCGGTAATCCGCGAGAGCGAGAAGGCAGACATCAAGCCGATAGAGGATCTCTCAGGTTTCTGCAAAATGTCGCCGGAAGAATACGGAGCCTTCTGTAAGGAAAAAGGCCTCGCGATGAATGCAGACGACCTCGCTGAAGTAGTCAATTATTTCAAGAATGAAGGCCGCGACCCTTCGGAGACAGAGCTTCGCATACTCGATACTTATTGGAGCGACCATTGCCGCCACACAACCTTCACCACCGAGATTCAGGAAATCACTGTCGATGACTCGTTCCTGAAGAGCGAACTCCAGGACTCGCTCCACCTGTTTAATAATATGAGAAGCGAGCTTGGCCGCGAGAAAAAGCCCCTCTGTCTGATGGAGCTTGCGACTATCGGAGCCCGCTGGCTCAAGTCCAAGGGCATCCTTGACGACCAGGAGCAGAGCGAGGAAAACAACGCCTGCAGTATCTACATCAATGTAGATGTGGACGGAAAGGAGGAGAAGTGGCTTCTCATGTTCAAGAACGAGACCCACAACCACCCTACTGAAATCGAGCCCTTCGGCGGTGCGGCGACCTGCCTCGGCGGCGCTATCCGTGACCCTCTTTCCGGCCGCTCGTACGTCTATCAGGCGATGCGCGTCACCGGCGCGGGCGACATTACAGCCAAGGTCTCCGACACTATCCCCGGCAAGCTCCCTCAGCGCATGATATCGCGCAAGGCCGCGGGCGGCTATTCCAGCTACGGAAACCAGATCGGCCTTGCAACCACCCACGTCCGGGAAATCTATTCCGACGGCTATACCGCCAAACGTATGGAAATCGGAGCGGTAGTAGGCGCCGTCAAGGCGGACAACGTGCGCCGCGAGAGTCCCGTCGCGGGCGATGTAATCCTCCTGCTGGGCGGACGCACCGGCCGCGACGGAATAGGCGGCGCAACCGGCTCCTCCAAGCAACATACCGAAGCCTCGCTCGAAACCTGCGGTTCGGAGGTCCAGAAGGGCAACGCCCCCGAGGAGCGTCAGCTCCAGCGTTTGTTCCGCCGCCCCGAGGTCACGAGCCTCATCAAGAAATCCAACGACTTCGGCGCGGGCGGCGTGAGCGTAGCCATAGGCGAGCTCGCAGCCGGCCTCGATATTTACCTCGACCGTGTCCCCGTCAAATACTCCGGCCTCAATGCCACAGAGCTCGCGATAAGCGAGTCCCAGGAGCGCATGGCAGTCGTTATCGAAGCGGCCGATAAAGAGCGCTTTATGGAGCTCTGCGCGGCAGACAACGTCCAGGTGACCCATGTCGCCGACGTTACCGACTCCGGCCGTATGAGAATGTTCTTCCACGGCGAGAAAGTCTGCGACCTTACCCGTGCGTTTATCGACAGCGCCGGCGCCCGCCACTTTTCGAAGGCGGCGATCTCGGCAGTCGAGAACCGCAACCCCTTCATCCGTAAGCCCGCCGGCAACTCTCTGGAAGAGAAGATGACGGCCGTGATGGCCTCGCCCAACGTCGCCTCTCAGAAGGGCCTCGTAGAGATGTTCGATTCTACGATCGGCCGCTCGACCGTCTTGATGCCTTACGGCGGCACCCGCCAGGCCAGCGAGACCCAGGTCTCCGTCCAGAAAATCCCCGTCGCCGGGCTCACCAATACCGCCAGCATCATGGCCTTCGGCTTCAATCCCGACCTCGCCCTCTGGAGCCCGTACCACAGCGCCGCATACGCCGTTGTCGAAGCCTGTACGAAGGTCGCGGCCGCCGGAGCCGACTGGAGCCGGATGCGCTTCTCCTACCAGGAGTATTTCGAGCGCATGACCTGCGACCCCCACACCTGGGGCAAGCCCCTCAGCGCCCTTCTCGGCGCCCTGAAGATGCAGGCTGCCTTGGGCCTACCGTCTATCGGAGGAAAAGACTCGATGAGCGGCACCTTCGAGCATATCCATGTCCCCCCGACCCTCGTTGCCTTCGGCATTACTACAGTCGATGTAAGGGACGTCATCTCGACCCCGCTCAAGAAGGCCGGTAACAAGCTCTACCTTCTCAAACATACCCCCAAGTCCGATTATATGCCCGATACGGACCAGCTTAAGAAGAACTGGGGCTGGCTGCGCGAGCAGATTAAGGCCGGCAAGGTCGTTTCGGCCTGGTCGCTCAGCTACGGCGGAATCGCCGAGGCTCTGGTGAAAATGGCCATGGGCAATGCTCTTGGAGTCAAGGTCGACCTGCCGGAAGACGAGCTCTTCTCGCTGGGTTATGGGTCCGTCGTCCTGGAGTCCGTCTGCCCTCTCGAGGGAGCAACGCTGCTCGGCGAGGTCACGGCCTCCGGAATCTGTATCAATGGCCAGTCTATCGCGCTCGAGAAGCTGGAAGAGGCATACGAAGGCCGCTATTTCAAGCTCTACCCGCCGCGAGTGAAGCCTGCGTTCGAGCAGCCCGCGCCCGCCGTTGAGAGCGTGAAGTTCGATCCCGCGAACCTGGTCTATCCCGGCGAGCCGGTCCAGTCCCCGATCGTCTGTATGCCCGTGTTCCCGGGAACTAATTGCGATTATGATACCGCAAAGGCGTTCAGAAAGGCGGGTGCGGAGGTCCGTCCGTTTATATTCCGTAACCTCAGCGGTCAGGAAGTTCTGGAGTCTATCGAAGAACTCAGCCGCCGGATAGAAGAATCCCATATCCTCGCGTTCTGCGGCGGCTTCTCCTCCGGAGACGAGCCGGACGGCAGCGGCAAGTTCATCGCCAGCGTTATCTGCAACGCCCGCGTAAGCGCCGCAATCGAGTCGCTCCAAAAGCGTGGAGGCCTTATCCTTGGTATATGCAACGGCTTCCAGGCCCTTATCAAGAGCGGCCTGCTCCCGTACGGGAAGGCCGGCAGCGTAACCCCTGATTCTCCGACCCTTTTCAGAAACGATATCAACCGCCATATCTCGCTTATAGCCAGAACCATCGTAGCATCTACCAACTCGCCCTGGCTCTCGGGAATGAAGCTGGGAGATACCCACAGCATTGCTTTCTCCCACGGCGAAGGAAAGTTCGTCGTCGGCGAAAAAGAGGCGAGGGAATTGTTCTCACGCGGTCAGGTAGCGTTCCGCTATCTGGACAATCCCAACGGATCGTACTACGACATCGAGGGTATCCTCAGCCCGGACGGCCACATCCTCGGAAAGATGGGCCATTCCGAGCGCTTCGAGGAAGGCCTTTACAAGAATATCAGCGGCGAGTGCCGTCAGCCCATATTTGAAAACGCAGTCCATTATTTCAGAAAAGACCGATGAAAAAAGATTTAATTTTTGAGGGAAACGAGAAACGGATCTACGCAGATGACAACCCGCATCAGGTAGTCTTCCATTTCAACGACGTAGTAGTCGCCTACAACGGCGTCAAGCGCGCCCGCCTCAAGGGCAAGGGTATCCTTACCAACAAGATATCATCATTTCTGCTCGGTCATCTGAACGACTGCGGAGTACCTACACACTTTATCGAGAGGCTGGACGACCGCGAGCAGCTCTGCCGAAAGATCGAGATCATCCCCCTTGAGGTGGTGGTCCACAACCGTATGGCCGGTACTCTTGCGGCCAAACTCGGGGTGGAAGACGGTTTCAAACCCGTCAACACTATAGTGGACCTGTGTTACAACAACGACGAACTTGGCGATCCCCTTGTCAACAGGGATCAGGCTGTAGCCCTGGGGCTTGCCAGTTACGAGGATCTGGACAAGATGCTCGTGATGGCAAGGCGCGCAGGCAGTCTCCTTACCGAGCTGTTCCATAAAGCCGGAATCGAGCTCGTAGACGCTAAGATAGAGTTCGGCCGCGCCTCCGATACCGGAGAGATTATCATTTCCGATGAGATTAGCCCCGATACCTGCCGCCTCTGGGATGAGGAGACTCAGGACAGGCTGGACAAGGATCGTTTCCGCCTCGATCTCGGAGACGTAGTCCCTGCATACACCAAAGTACTTGAAAGATTAGAATCCATACAGTAGATGGGAGTTTTGGCAGTATATGGCGTCAAAGACGCCGCAACGCGGATCTATTACGGTCTGCACAACCTTCAGCATCGCGGACAGGAAGGAGGCGGAATCGCAACCTTCGACGAGTCCGGAAAGTATTACCGTCACCGCGGACTTGGTCTTCTGAGCGAGATCTTTACCAATGGGGAATTGTCCCACATGCCCGGAGAGATGGGAATCGGAAGCGTCAAATACGCCAACGATGCTCAGGGTGGAATCGAGAACGTAGAACCTCTGTTCTTTCACCACCGCGGGGGAGACTTCGCGGTAGCCTCGGACGGAAATGTAGTCAATTCCAGACAGATAGCTGATTATCTGGAAGGAAAATGTGAAAAAATTGATGTTTTGCTGAAAGAGATTCA
>ONOI01000059.1 GCA_900319375.1 uncultured Bacteroidales bacterium
CTTCCCTCATCCGCGCCGGTTGACTATATGCTGGCGCTCTCCTACAGCCGCCGCGGCCGCGAGACGGATGCCGTAGAACATCTCCTTAAGGCAGTCGCCGCAGAACCTTCATACAAATATCGCGGCAACCTCGATCCGGAGATTGCCGCGATAATCAGGAAGTATTCGCTGTTCGCCCAGGACTAGAGCGAGAGTTTCTTGTAGGAGTTGTAGCGGATCTTCGCGTACTCCTCGGTCTTCTGGAGAAGTTCCTCGGCCCTTTCGGGGAAGAGTTTTGCGAGCGAAGCGAAGCGGACCTCACCCTTGAGGAAGTCCTGGAACTTCGACCAGTCGGGCTCCTTGCTGTCAAGTACGAACGGGTTCTGACCCTGCTCCTCGAGCTCGGGGTTGAAGTGATAGAGGTGCCAGTAGCCGCATTCGACTGCGAGTTTCTCTTCCTTCTGGCTCAGACCCATACCGGCCTTAAGACCGTGGTTGATACAAGGAGCGTAAGCAATGATGAGCGACGGTCCGTCGTAGGCCTCGGCCTCCTTGATGACCTTCATGGTCTGGACGGGGCTGGCGCCCATTGCGATCTGCGCTACATAGACATAACCGTAGCTCATTGCCATCATTCCGAGGTCCTTCTTGCGGATCTTCTTACCGCTGGCGGCGAACTTCGCGATTGCGCCTGCAGGGGTAGCCTTCGAAGACTGGCCGCCGGTGTTGGAATAAACCTCAGTATCGAGGACGAGGATGTTGACGTTCTCGCCGCTGGCAAGGACATGGTCCAGTCCGCCGTAGCCGATATCGTAAGAAGCGCCGTCGCCGCCGATGATCCACTGGCTGCGGGCGGGGATGTAATCCTTGAGGGCAAGGAGGGCCTTGCTGACTTCGCACCCACACTCTTCCATCAGAGGAACGAGCTTGTCTGCAACCTCGCGGGTAACATCATAGTTTCCACGGTTGTCGAGCCACTTCTGGTAGAGCTCCTTCATCTCTGCGGAGCACTTCTCGCACTCGAGTCCCTTCTGCATGTAGGAAGCGACCGTGTCGCGCAGACGCTCGGATCCGAGCCTCATACCGTAACCGAACTCGCAGAAGTCCTCGAAGAGGGAGTTCTGCCATGCGGGGCCATGGCCTTTAGCATCGGTGCAGTAAGGAGAAGCGGGGAAGGAGGCGCCGTAGATCGAAGAGCAACCGGTAGCGTTCGAGATCATCATGCGATCGCCGAAGAGCTGGGTGATGTTCTTGATGTAAGGAGTCTCGCCGCAACCTGCACAGGCGCCGCTGAACTCGAACAGAGGCTGTGCGAACTGGGCGGCCTTCATATTGCTCTTAGGATCGAGCGGAGTCTTGTAGCCGATCTTGCTGTTGAGCCAGTCGTAATTTGCCTGCTCGGCTGTCTGCTCGTCGTACGGAGCCATCGTAAGGGCCTTGTCTTTTGCAAGACAGACGTCGACGCAGTTGCCGCAACCGGTACAGTCTGCGACTGATGTTGCAAGAGCGTACTTGTATTCCTTGAGGTTGGCCTTGCCGTCGGAAAGCTTGAGTCCGGCGGGAGCGGCTTTCGCCTCTTCTTCGGTCAGAAGGAACGGCCTGATAGCTGCGTGGGGGCAGACGAAGGCGCATGTGTTACACTGGATACACTTCTCTGCATCCCAGACAGGCACCATTACTGCGACACCGCGCTTCTCGTAAGCGGCGGTTCCGGCGGGCATGGTTCCGTCCTGGTAGGGGAGGAATGCGCTGACGGGCAGCGAGTCTCCGGCCTGGGCGTTCACGACATCGGCGATTTCCTTGACGAACGGGGTCGCGAGGCGGGCGGCGTTGTGGTTAACGAACTTAGCGGTAATCTCGGCCCACTCGGCGGGGATTGCGACCTGCTTATACTCGCCTCCACGGTCGATGGCGGCGTAGTTCATATTGACGACATTCTCACCCTTCTTGCCATAGGACTTGAGGGCTGCGTCTTTCATATACTTCACTGCATCTGCTTCGGGGATGATTCCGGTGATGCGGAAGAATGCGCTCTGGAGGATGGTGTTGGTCCTTCCGCCAAGTCCGATCTCAGCGGCGATCTTGGTCGCGTTGATGATGTAGAGCTTGATGTGTTTGCGGCCGATAGTTCCCTTTACGAAGTCAGGGATTCTCTCGAGGGTCTCCTTCTCGTCCCAGAGGGAGTTCAGAAGCAGGGAACCTCCTTCCTTGATGCCCTTGAGAACATCGTATTTCTCAAGATATGAAGGAACGTGGCAGGCTACGAAGTCGGGAGTATTTACCAGGTAAGGGGCGTGGATAGGCTGCGCTCCGAAACGGAGGTGTGAGCAGGTATATCCGCCGGACTTCTTGGAGTCATAGTCGAAGTAGGCCTGGCTGTAGAGGTCTGTATGTGTACCGATAATCTTGATGGTGTTCTTATTCGCACCTACTGTACCGTCTGAACCGAGACCGAAGAACTTACATTCGGTAGTACCGGGCTTTACGATACTTACTTCTTCCTTGAGCGGGAGGCTCTTGAAGGTAACGTCGTCTACGATACCGATAGTGAAGCCGTTCTTAGGGGTCTTGAGAGCGAGGTTATCGTAAACTGCGATGATCTGAGCGGGAGTAGTATCCTTGCTGGAAAGACCATAGCGTCCGCCTACGATGAGCGGAGCATTGTCCATACCCTGGAAAACGGTCTTGATGTCCAGATAGAGGGGCTCTCCGAGGGCACCGGGCTCCTTAGTCCTGTCGAGAACTGCGATTCTCTTGACTGTCTTCGGGAGGGCCTTGAGGAAGTACTTCGAGCTGAACGGGCGATAGAGGTGAACTGCGATAACGCCGAGTTTTGTCTTGCCCTTTGTAGCGAGATAGTCGATAGTCTCCTTGATGGTTTCGGTTACGGAACCCATTGCGATGATTACATCCTCTGCGTCCTTGGCTCCATAGTAATCGAAGGGACGGTACTGACGGCCGCTGATCTCTCCGATCTCACCCATATAGCGGGCTACGATATCCGGAATAGCTTCGTAGGCCTGGTTGCGCGACTCAACTGCCTGGAAGTAGACATCTCCGTTCTGGGCGGTACCCCTTGTGACAGGAGCGTTAGGGTTGAGGGCGCGGGCGCGGAAGTTTGCGAGGGCCTTATCGCTGATAAGTTTCTTGAGCTGCTCCTCGTCAAGGGCTTCTATCTTCTGGATTTCGTGTGAGGTACGGAAACCGTCGAAGAAATGAAGGAAAGGAATGCTTCCCTTGATTGTTGCGAGATGAGCTACCGCCGCCATATCCTGGGCTTCCTGGACGGAGCCGGAGGCGAGCATCGCGAAACCAGTCTGACGGCAGGCCATCACGTCCTGATGGTCTCCGAAGATCGAAAGGGCGTGGGATGCGAGGGCACGGGCAGAAACATGGAAGACTGCGGGAAGCATTTCACCCGCGATCTTGTACATGTTCGGTATCATAAGGAGGAGTCCCTGTGATGCGGTAAAGGTTGTAGTAAGGGCACCGGCCTGCAGGGAGCCATGGACGGCTGCTGCTGCTCCGGCCTCGCTCTGCATCTCCGTAACCATTACAGTCTCACCCCAGAAATTCTTTTTTCCGTGGGCAGCCCACTCGTCGACGTTTTCTGCCATCGTTGAGGAGGGCGTGATAGGGTAGATGGCTGCGTGCTCGCTGAACAGATATGCGATTCCGCTCGCAGCCTGGTTACCATCACAGGTAATGAATTTTTTCTCTTTGGACATAGTGTTATTATAGATTGTATTTTAGATTTTTAGTATCACTTATAAAATCGGACAAATTTAGTAAAAAAAGCGTTAATCTTTTTCCTCTTCAGCAAGTTCTCCAAGGCGTGCTTCTACGACGTTCATGATATAGTCTCCGGTCTTCTCACACTCGCTGACCATATCCATGAAGACAGTGCCTGCTTCGTATGAGTAGACGTGGTTGTCTACATCCTTGATGTTCTGGGCTCTGAGGCTGTCGCGAAGGCCGTTTATTTCGCGCTCTATGCTTATCGAATCCCTGATGTCGAAGTCTTCGCGGTGTCCTGCCAGGACGGCGTTCATCTGGGCCATGGCTTTTTCGAGGAGGCGAGTCATAGCCGATCCTGCAGCAACCTGTTCTTTAGTGAATTCGATCTTATTGTCTCTGCGGCGACGAAGGATACGGGCGAGGTTGTAGAAACTGTCTCCGATAGATTCGAGCTCGCCTATCTGGCGGAGCATCTCGCGTATCTTTTCCTTGGTGTCGTCTGAAAGGTGTGCGTCTCCGACCTGACCGAGATAACGGGCGATTTCGTCCTCCATCTTGTCGCTCATGTCTTCGTACTTGCGAATCTTGTCGAAGAGTTTGCCGAAGCCCTCATCATTCTCGGTATGGTACAGTTCCTTGACCATATCAAGCATACGCTCCATCATATTGCCGAAGGTAACGATCTCCTTCTGGGCCTGGAAGACGGAAAGTTCCGGGGTTTTCATGATACCGCCGCGAATGTACTGCAGGCGGAATTCCTCTTCTTCCTCGGTCTTTGCTTTCTTGGGCTTGATGATAAAGCATACAAGCTTTTCAATCTGAGGGACAAAGCCTATGAGGAGAGCGGTGTTGATTACGTTGAAACCGGTATGGAAGGCCGCAAGGGCAAATGAAAGGCGGGTAGAGTCGATGCTGTCTGCGGTAGGGTCTATGCCTACTATCTTGCAGACCAGCCTTACAAACGGGAAGAATAAGATGAGTACCCAAATGACGCCGAAGACGTTGAACAAGAGGTGGGCCATAGCCGTTCGCCGTGCCTGGGTATTGGCGTTCATTGCCGCCAGGTTCGCGGTGAGGGTGGTACCGATGTTCTCACCCATAACCAGCGCGATACCCTGGTAGATAGAGATAGCTCCCGTAGCGCAGAGGACCATGGTGATGGCCATCAGGGCCGCCGAGCTCTGGACGAGGGCGGTAAGGATGGTTCCTATGAGGAGGAACAGCAGGACTGTCCCGTAGTTAGTCTTGAAACTGGCGAAGAAGGCAACAACCTCCGGTTTGCTGGCAAGATCCAGTTCGGTTCCGGTCTGTTTGAGCATTCCGAGGGCGAACAGGAGAAACGAGAGTCCGAAGAGGAAATCTCCGAAATAGCGGTGTTTGCCGGTCTGGATGAGGATGATTGCGACGAGGAAGACGGGCCAGACGGCGTTCGCGATGTTGAACGAGAAGCCGGCGGACATGATCCAGGCGCTGAGGGTCGTTCCGATGTTCGCGCCCATGATGACGGTGATTGCCTGGCTCAGGGTAAGGAGGGCGGCGTTGACGAACGACACGGTCATGACGGTCGTAGCGGCCGAAGACTGTACGGCCACGGTAACCAGGGCGCCGGTAGCGACGCCGGATACGCGATTGGTCGTCATGGCTCCGAGGAGGTGACGGAGCTGAGGTCCGGCCATCTTCTGAAGGGCCTCACTCATCACCTTCATACCGTATATGAGCAGGGCAATCGAGCCCAAAAGTTTGAATGCGATCAGCATATTCTAAAAACCATTTGCGAGGAAAGCAGCCTGCACGGGACCGATCTTACGGTATCCCTCTTCACTCATGTGCAGTCGATCTTCCAGATAATACTTGCTAACGTTGAAAATATTGACGCCCTGGAGGTTGAACTGGTCCAGGACGGGTATGCCGTAGTAGGCGCAGCAGTCTTTCTGGCCCTGAATATAGTCGGCGAAGGTCTTGCCGGTAGTGTTGGGCTTGTTGCTGAAAGGATTGTAGCCGGCTTCGGCATTGAAAAAGCGAAGGGACGTAAAGAAATATATTTCCGCGTTCGGATTCTTCTCAAGAAGGGTTTTGATGCAGTAGTTTATACCGCCGCATTGGGTAGAGCGCTTGGACTGGTCGTAGCCGTCCAGGGCGGTATAGTCCTGCCAGGTTCCACACTCTTTCTGGCCGTTGTAGTCGTTTGTACTGGCCCAGAGGACGTAGATGTCGAACACTCCTGCTTCGTCTACCTGTCTTTGAAGGGTGTAGCCCTGCTCTCTGGAGAATCCGGCTCCGCCGACTCCGTAAGTAACGACTTCGGCATTCAGGAGATCAGCCCAGATCTGTTTAGCTGCGTCGGACTCTTTGTGGACAGATAAAGAGCCTCCGAACACGGCTATACGCTTGCCGTAATTCTTGCTGGCCTTGTAGGGGCTGTGTTTTGCTATTTTAGGGTCTGGCCTTAAGGTATGCGCTGCAGGATCTGATACTTGAGCGCAAGCGCTCAGGGAAATCAGTATCGCGGCGGCGGCGAGAAGTAGTTTCTTCATGTACCTGTTAAGTGAATTCCTACAAAAATAAGAAAAATATTGCTATTTTCGGGACATAATGAGAAAGGAAAAAGAAATTTGGTTTGCAGCCGGTTGCTTCTGGGGTGCCCAGAAGTTTTTCAAACTGGTTGAGGGCGTAGTAAATACAGAGGTTGGATTCGTCAACGGAAAGACTGAAAACCCTACCTACGAACAGGTATATCAGGATAATACGGGCTATGCGGAGTGTGTCCATGTAGTCTATGACCCTTCCAAAGTCTCGCTTTCGCGTCTGGCCGGCCTTTTCTTCAGAATTATCGACCCGCTGAGCCTGAATAAACAGGGCGAAGACGAGGGGACCCGCTATCGTACGGGCATATATTATAAGGAGGAAGAAGACCTTGAGGTTCTGACCGGGGTATTCAAAAGAGTTAAGTCCGATCTGGGAGTCGAGGTCTTTCCGGTCGAACTTGAGCCGGTCCTTAAATTCTACACGGCAGATGAGTATCACCAGGACTACCTGGACAAGAACCCCGGGGGCTATTGCCATCTAAGCCCTGAAATCTTCAAGCTTGCAAAAGAGCTGAAAGGGGAGTAGTCTTATTTCAGAAAAACGAAAAAGACAGCGAGAACCAGGCAGGCGAAAGCGGCCAGGTGATTCCACTGTATGTGTTCGCCCTTGAAGACGAACATGATGATGACAGTAAAGACGGTAAGAGAGATGACTTCCTGAATGACCTTAAGCTGAAGGAGGTTGAAGGGGCCGCCGTTGCCTACAAAACCGATGCGGTTTGCAGGTACCGTAAGGCAATACTCGAAAAACGCGATTCCCCAGGAAAACAGAATAACCAGTATGAGCGGCCAGCCGGTAGAGATTTTCATCTCGCTGAGCTTGAGGTGTCCGTACCAGGCGAACGTCATGAATACGTTCGAGAACACCAACATCACTATAGTCTTTAGACCTTCCATTGTATTATTTTGTACCCCCCAGGCGAATCGAACGCCTATCACAGGAACCGGAATCCTGAATTTTATCCATTAAACTAGGGGGGCAAAATTCACGGGGAGTTTGCATCACTGCGAACTCCCCGCTACTTAACCTAAACTTAAACTATGAAAAACTTCACAACAAATATAAGTAAATTTTGACAAATACAACTTTTTGTCATAAAAAAGTCGAAAAAGTTTTTTATGTCAAAATCCTTTATCTACTTTTGTCTAAGCCGGTATTTTAGCCGGGGACACAAAAATACAACAAATTATGAGAACTTCAATCGTTTTTCTCGCGGCGGCTCTGGCCGTCAGCTCGTGCGACCTTATGAATCTTCCTAAAGAACAAGGCGCCATCAGTATCCACTTCGTCGAAGACTCCGGATTTCTTACAAAGGCCGGGTCTCAGATCGACACCAACAATTTCATTCTCTCCGTGACGGACTCCAAGGGAGCCTCGCTCTACTACGGTACTTTCGGCAGCGCGCCGCAAACCATTATCGCCGCGGCAGGGACCTATACGGTCTCGGCCAAATCCTGTGAATTCAATGCTCCGCTTTTCGACAAGCCGCAGTATGGGGATTCTCAGGTGGTAGTGGTTTCTTCCGGCAAGACCAGCAGCGTTACTCTCGAGTGTGTCCAGATCAATGCCGGTGTAAGGCTCAAGATAGATCCGGACTTCCTTACCGAGTACCCGAACGGAGTGTTTTTCCTCAAATCGGCAGACGGAAAGCTGATGTACGGGTATTCTGAAAAGAGAATCGCCTATTTCAAGCCGGGCAATGTCTCGCTGGTCCTCAATGAGAATTCTTCAGACAAAACCGTATGTACGCGCACTCTTGCTGCCCAGGAGATTCTGACGCTCAACATCAATGTCTCGAGCTCTAAGCAGGACTCAGGCGCAGGGATCCACATCCAGGTAGATACTACCAGATTCTGGAACAGCGAGACCCTCGATCTGGGAGGCGAGGACAGCGGCAGGGGACAGGACAAGAGTACGGCTTTCAGTGTTGCCCAGGCTAAGGACCACGTAGGAGATACAGATGTCTGGGTCTACGGTTACATCGTTGGCGGCGATCTTACCTCTTCCAAGTGTTCGTTCGAACCGCCTTTCAGTTCGAGAACCAACATAGTTCTGGCTACCAAATCGACTTGTACAGACAAGGAGTCGTGTATCTCGGTTCAGTTGTCCAGCGGAAAGATAAGGGATGCGCTCAATCTTGTAGACCACGAAGACAACCTCGGAAAGAAGGTATTCCTTAAAGGAGATATAGTTCCTTCTTACTACGGAATTGTAGGCGTCCAGTCCATCAGCGAGTACAGTTTCTGACAAAAAAACTGTATATTCGCGAATCTATGAGACTGAAAAAATGGCTTGATAACGCACGGTCTGGGGCGCTCGTTCAGAGCGCGATGCCCGCACTGCTTGCGATCGTGCTCGCTTTCGCTTCCGGCCAGGCGGTATGGTGGATCGCCATCCTTGCCTTTCTCGGGGTCGAATGCGCACATCTGGCGATGAATCTCGCCGACGATTATTTCGATTACAAGGTAGATATGATGGGAGACCGCGACA
>ONOI01000018.1 GCA_900319375.1 uncultured Bacteroidales bacterium
TTGTCCTTTGTTAAACTTTCATTAACGGCACAAATTTACTAACTTTGTCTGCACAAGCCTTGGTGCAGAAAACTACTCTGCAAATCTAAGGTTTGCTATGCCTAAAGAGGGGAATAGCATAAAAGCAACAATTACAACGGAAAGGGCATCTTGTTAAAAAAAGGCAAGTTATGAAAAAGCTGATAACCATCGTTCTTTTATCGGTACTGGCGGTGCCGGTGTTAGCTCAGGACTACGATTACGAACCCGAAGAAAGGTGGACGGTCAAGGCCAACGCCGCTTACCTTCCTACAGTTCCAATTCTCATCGATTTGTTTGGCGGCATTTTCGCCGGAATCGCAATAGGCCTCAATAAAGACTCCAACGAGACGCTCGACTTCACGACCCCTCCTTACATCAGTGTCGAGGGCCTTTACAGTTTCAATGAAGACTGGTCGGCCGGTCTCAGCGTGGGCTATTGCGGGACTTTTTTTAAGACAGTCGATAAAGATACCCGCGAGGTACACAACAGATCAACTATCACTCTGATTCCGATCAACGTCGAAGGACGTCTCAACTATATGAACCGCCCCAAGTGTAAACTCTATGGCTCTCTGGAAGCCGGTATATTTCTCAATCTCGGCAACGGCAGCGGTTCACCTGTCGTTCCCGACGTCCAGCTCAACCCTATCGGAGTTGAATTCGGAAGGCGTTTCTTCGGAATGGTGGAACTCGGTATCGGTATGAACTACACCGGAGTACGCGGAGGTATAGGTTTCCGTTTCTAATAGTAGATGAAGAGAGAGACTAAAGCCTGGCTGATTATCCTGACCCCGTTTTTCGTGGGGCTTCTTATTGGTATTCTCGTAGGTTCTTGCTTAAGCAGAGGATCTAAAGAAGCAGTTGAAACAGCTGCCCAAACAGAGGAGGAGGCGTCCCAGCCGGAGACTCCGCCCCAGATAGTTATCGAAGATGCCGAGGTTGAAGAGGTTATTCCTCAGAAAGAGAAAAAGGACATCATCTACAGCGCTCCCAAACCCCGTCTCTCCCAGTGGTTCGCAGACCTTAACGAAGATCATCTCGTCGCGGCAAAGAAGTATGGCCTGAGCCGTCCTCCCAAGACCAGGGACGATGTAGGTTATGAGGGACTGGTGAAGATTACGGACAACGACTATATCAAGATGTGGGATTTGAAGTACTCTGTCCCGTATCTTACTAAAAATGCCGCTCAGGAGCTCGATATAATCAGCCGTGCCTTCCACGACTCTCTTGCCAACCACAAACTCCTGAACTACAAGATAGTAGTTTCTTCAGTTCTGCGTACGGAAGAGGATGTACAGAAACTCCGCAGACACAATTCAAACGCATCTGCGAACTCAGCCCACTGCTACGGTACGACCTTCGATATCGCCAACCAGCGCTACTGGCGCGATGACGAAGAGTCGCAAGACGCGAAGATGGAGCCTTTCGAGCTCAATAAGGTGATGAGCGAGGTCCTTAAAGACCGGAAGAAGCAGGGCAAGATCCTCTGCAAATACGAGAGGAACCAGCACTGCTTCCACGTCACGGTGTGTTATTAGAACACCCTAGAATCCCATTCCGAACATTACCCAGTAACGGTCTTCCATCTGCTTCCAGCGGGTGGAAGTTTCGTTATATATTGTTTCGGTATAGGAGTTGAGTTTACAAGGACAAGGTTTCAAATTTGAAAGCCCGTCGAAGGCTTTTTGCTCTTCTTCCAATACAATTTTAATGAACTCGTCTTTCGTTCGCTGCCACGCCAGAGTAGCCAGTTTGTTTGCCTTGCGGTATCTCCAAAGGGGAATATCCGGATCAAAGACGTTCTGGCCGCAGCGGTCGAAGCCGTCGGGGAGTTTGGTGCTCCCGCTGAAGATGGGGATATGGGGGCTCTGCCCTGGGTTATCGTAGGCCAGCCAGCAGATTGCCCGCATCGACTCGGGACGGGCTGCGTTGATATCGATCACGGTCGAATAGCAGCACCATGCGACCGAGACATTGCGCGCGAACTCGACCTTGCCGGGGGCGATTTCCATCAGAGTGTTGCGCATTTCTGTAGTCATCCACGGGTTCGCGATTGGGCTGACCTTGCCGTTCAGGGTGATGTTCCTGACCATACTGTACTGCGTTCCTTCGTAGGTTGAGCGGAGGAGGTTCATCACCACACGGGCGTCGACCTCGATTTCTGGCTTGACGGAGAAGGGGAGCTCTACCGCATCGTAGGCCAACTCCAGCGATGGGGCAAGAGTGCTCAGGATCCACCATTCGCGCTCGCGGTGGTTCTGGCCGCGGCCGTAGGTGCAGTTGTAGACCTGCCAGAACTTGAACTCGCTCTCGCCGTCCCAGAGGCCATAGTCGAGGGCGACGCTCTCGACGTTATCCGAGCAAAGGAAGTTCGCGCTGTCTCCGCGCTCGATAAGGCCGATTCGGGGGACATTCGCGGAAACGGCGACGTGGTCATCGGGCACTCGCTTCGCGACCCACACCGCACCGAGCTTGCCCTTGCCTGGGCCGAGGATCTCGAACTGCCAGACCTCGCGCTCGTCGGCTACGGTCAGGCATTCGCCGCCGTCGACGTAACCATACTGCTCGGCCAGGGCGCCCATCAGCTCGACTGCCTCACGGGCGGACGAGCAGCGCTGAAGCGCCACCCTCTGCAGTTCCTCGACCATGAAGAGGCCGTTGTCGCTTCGGAGGGTGTCGGGACCATTGAAGGTTGTCTCGCCGATTCCGACGTTTTTCTCGTTGAGGGAGGGGTAGCAGGTGTTCAGGTAGGCGAAAGTGTGCGGTGCCTCGGGTATGTAGCCCAAAGTCACGACTCCGGTAGTATCGCCCCTGAAGGCAGTTTTCATCGTGCCTTTCTGGAGGGCGTGGAGTGTCCCGGGCTCATGGTCGGCTTCGGGCTCCATATAGGACCAGGTGCGGTACTTGCCGTCGCAGGTATGCGACGTGATGGCCGCACCGTCTTTGGAGGCCAGCCTGCCGACCATAATGCTCGTGCAGGCGTCGTCCTCGGCGTCTTGAGCAAAAACGCCGGCGCAGCAGAACACCGCACCGGCGATTATTAGGAGTAACTTTTTCACTTAACTATTTGAAAAGGTTGAAGATGGTCGAGAGGGTGCTGACAGCCTGGGTAACTTCATTGGTAGCGGCTCCGACAGTAGAAATAGCGTTAGTGATAGCGCTAGCTGTGTTGGTGGTAGCAGTAGCTGCCTGCTGGGTTGCGGCTGCGGCCTGCTGAGCTGCGGCCTGCTGGGTTGCTGCCTGCTGAGCGGCTGCCTGCTGGGCTGCTGCGTTGGCGGTTGTGATGCCGTTTGCAAGGAGTCCCGCAGCTGCGGTAGTAACGGAGGAGAGGTTAATTCCTGCGAGGTTGGTAAGACCACCTACGACGGGAGTACTGTTGGTCTGGTTGACGAGGTTGTTCGAACCGAGGATAAGACCGGTGGCGAACTCCTTGACGTACTCTGACTTGTCTACCTTACCGGCATCCTTGAGCTCACCGATACACTGGGAAAGAGCGGCGAGGTTGAGGATGTTGTTGATGTTGGTCATGTCGATCTTACCGTCTGTCTTGTACTGAGTGTAGAGGTTTCTGAGGGCTGCGCCGGAGGCCTGGCCTGATCCGGTAGGAGTCTGAGTTCCGTTACCTGCACCGAAGATGCCGCAAGATGTTGCGAGCAAGAGAGCTGCTGCAGCAGCGAGGATTGCATTGAGTTTCATTGCTTTATCGTTTTGTTTTAAAAAAATTACTTACCGGTTCCGAGCACTCCTCTTCGAGCACTCCGTTACTTACTTCAGTCTTAGGGTGGAGCAGGGAAGGGGTGAAGAGAGAGTAGCCGCGCTTCGGATCCTTAGCTCCGTACACTATTCTTCCGGTCTGGGCCCAGTTCATCGCTGCGGCACACATCGGACAGGGCTCTACTGTAACGTACATAGTACAGTCTTTGAGGTACTTCCCGCCCTGGGCCTCCATAGCTGCTGTAATGGCTATCATCTCGGCGTGGGCGGTTGCATCTCCCAGGCGCTCAGTCATGTTGTGTCCTTTTGCGATGATCCTCCCGCGACACACAACTACGGCTCCGATGGGCACCTCACCCTCCTGAGCGGCCTCCTGCGCTTCTTTCAGCGCTTCCCTCATAAATCTCTCGTCCTGTTCCATCCTTACAAATTTAGTAAAAAAAATACTCCGTGCTCCACCCTTGCGCCTTTTTGGGCGATTTTGGCGCGGATTACCGGTTTTGCCCGGTTCCGGCGCCGTTTTTAGGGTTTCTGACGCCGAATGCCTGGATTTTCCACTTCCCGGCGCCGATTTTAGGGTTTTTGGCGCGGAACTGCAGGTTTTTCCACCTTCCGGCGCCGATTTTGGCATTTTTGGCGCCGCTGACCTACCGGGGCTGACGCCGGGGCGGGAGGGGAAGCGCGAGGGGTTAATGGTTGGTACGATTTTGTCGAAGTCCCTTCCTGAGGTCGCTCGCGGGAGCGCTTGCCCGGTTGCTTGCCTGAGTGCTCGCGACCTCTTTCAACCCTTCGAAAAAATCGTCCCCGATTTTTTGGCCCGCGCGGGTTCAGTGTTCCTGCAAACAATGAGGCCCTACCCCTCGCGACAACATCCCTGCCGGGGGCTCAGAATATGTATTCGAACGTGAGGGAAAGCGCGAATGCTTCGCGCCGTTGGGTGGATATCCTTGTATTACAGAGAGTTGCTTAAATCAAACTCCGTAAATTTCCGACTTTGATTTGCGTAATTATCTGTAAATCAATGAGTTCCACCTGACGGCGCTAATGGTAGGGCAGTCGAGTGTGCGGTGTCCCGCCCGAATACCCGATATCGGCTCTCTCTACCGCTGGAATATATATTCCCCCTGCCAGCTCGCTCCTCGCGAAGGGTAGGATATCCTTTGCGCAGTACCGCTTCACTCGCGGCGTCAGAAACAATGGGGGGACGATTTTTTCGAAGGGTCGAGAGAGGCCGCGAGCGGCCTTAGGAGCGATCTTCGACAAAATCGTACCTGGCGGACACTCCCGCTCGCGACTTGATAATCGTCAGGAGCGGCCGCAGGTCCTCCGAACGGTCTTTCCCGCTCGGCGCAGCGCGATCCGAGGTAGTTGTTTGAGTTGGTGTGTGATTTGCGGAAAAGTTTCATTATATTTGAAACTCGTATGAAACTTTTTCTGATAGACGGTCACGCGCTGATCTTCAAGATGTACTATGCCTTCCTGGGGAGACCTATGGTCAACTCCAAAGGAGAAGACACATCCATCCTGTTTGGTTTCACCAAATACTTGCTTGAACTCATAGAGAGAGAGAAGCCTACACACATCGCTGTAGCGTTCGATCCCCCTGGAGGGACCTTCAGAAATCAGCTTTACCCAGAATACAAAGCTAACCGCGCCGAGACCCCGCAGCTGGTAATCGATGCGCTCGAGCCGCTCTCGGAAATAGTGAAGTCGATGGGTATCCCCGTCCTGATGGTGAAAGGTTTCGAGGCAGACGACGTGATAGGCTCGATGGCGAAGCGTTCGGCGGGAGAGGGGTTCGAAGTCTATATGGTTACGCCCGATAAGGACTACGGCCAGCTTATTGAGCCCGGAATCTTCCAGTACAAGCCCGGCAAGGGCGGATCGGACAATGAAGTCTTCGGCGTGAAGGAAATCTGTGAGAAATATAAGATCGACAGCCCGACTCAGATTATCGACATACTGACTCTCTGCGGCGACTCTTCGGACAATGTCCCCGGAGTACAGGGAGTAGGCCCGGTAGGAGCTGCGAAGTTCCTGTCGAAATACGGCAGTGTAGAGAATATCTACGCACATTTGAGCGAACTAACTCCCAAACAGCAGGAGATGTTCAAGGCTGCGATGGATTACCTGCCGCTCAGCAAGAAACTCGTTACGATCAAGACCGACATTCCGCTGATGGTCAGCGCTGCTCAGATGCAGCTCAATTCGGAAGTCGGCCCTGAACTCACCACCTGGCTTGACCGTTATGAGATGCCCTCGCTGAAAAGGCATGCGCGAAACATTTGGGGCGCGCTCCCGGAAGGGGCCAGGAATCCCGGGGCTGACCAGAAAAACACGGTCGGTACAGACGCGACGCTCCGCTCAGAGGGCAATACCCCTGCTGAAGAAACGATTTTCGGAGCGGATGATGACCTCCCGGCGCCGGAAGGACCGCGCGAGATAGGAACTCTCGAGTATATGGAAGTCGCTCTGGCGGCGATAAAGCCTGAGATACGCGAACTGGGTAAGTGTGCGGTTGTAGTATCAAAGGGCAAAGTAACTCTCGCTACCTCCGACAAAGCCGCAACAGCCAGCCCGGCTGAATTCAAGGACATCCTGACAGACGGCAACATAACCAAGTGTGGGTTTGCGCTCAAAGCCCAGATCAACGAACTCGCAGCGGCAGGAATAGAACTTCAGGGCCGCCTGCTGGACTCCGAATTGATTCATTACCTGCTCAATCCCGAGCGCTCACATCAGCTCGAGATCCTGGCTCAGCAATATCTGGGACTGGCCCTTGAGGGTAGTGCGCCGGAATCGGAAGGCAGCCTGTTCGATATGGACGGAGAGGCCGCAAGCGAGAGGCCCAACTCCCGCGAGGCGGTTATCGTATTCCGTCTGGCAGAAAAGCTGCGCGAAACGCTTGGAACAGGGAAGGGCGCCGAACTCTATGAACAGATCGAGGAACCCCTCGTTAAGGTTCTCGCCCGAATGGAGCAGATCGGCGTAAGGATAGACCCCGAGTCCCTGAGAGATTTCGCCGACGGTCTTCGAAAGACTGTTCTTGAAAAAGAAGCGGAGGTCCGCGAAATAGCCGGGGAACCGGCCCTTAACGTCTCTTCTCCCAAGCAGATAGGCGAGGTCCTCTTCGAAAAACTGAAGCTCGATCCGAAGGCTAAAAAGCCCCTCAAAGGCTCATGGCCAACGGATGAGGAAACCCTTCTTAAATACGCCGACGCCAGCCCGATTATCGACGCGATTCTCGATTATCGCGGGACCAAGAAACTCCTTTCTACCTATATCGAACCGCTTCCCGGCTACATCAGCCCGAAAGACGGCCGCGTACATACCACCTTCAATCAGGCGCTTACCTCTACGGGTCGCTTGAGCAGCTCCAACCCGAACCTGCAGAACATCCCTGTCCGCACTGAGCAGGGCCGCGAAATCCGCAAGGCCTTTACCGCCCCGAAGGGCAGTGTCATCATGTCTGCCGACTACTCCCAGATCGAGCTGCGCCTGATGGCCCATCTCTGCGGCGACGAGCATATGAGGCAGGCATTCCGCGAGGGGCAGGACGTCCATGCCGCCATGGCCGCGAAAATCTTCCGCAAACCGCTGTCCGAGGTCACGCCGGACGACCGAAGGGTCGCGAAAACGGCCAACTTCGGCATCATGTACGGCATCTCATCGTTCGGGCTTGCCCAGAGGCTCCACTGCTCGCGCAAGGAGGCCGCCCAGATCATCGACGACTATTTCGCTTCTTTCCCGACGATTCGCTCGTTTATCGACGGGACGCTCGAATCCGCGCGCCGCACAGGCTATGTGGAGACTATCTGCGGCCGCAGGCGCTATGTCCCGGACGTCAACTCCCATAACGCGAATATCAGGGCCATGGCCGAGCGAAACGCGGTCAACGCCCCGATCCAGGGTAGCGCGGCCGACATAATCAAGCTCGCGATGATAGGGGTAGACAGTGCCCTCAGGCAACAGGGACTGCGATCAAGGATGGTCCTCCAGATCCATGACGAACTTGTGTTGGAGGTCCCCGAAGACGAGATACAGCCCGTCAAGAGAATACTAACTGAGCAGATGGAGGGGGTGATGGCCCTCAGCGTCCCGCTCACAGTCGAATGTAACTATGGCAAGAACTGGCTCGAGGCCCATTGACGAGCTCGTCCGGCTCGCGATTATCGGCGACGGCGCGGCTTTCACCGCGCTTTGGGATACGCATATCGATGCGCTTCGCGCCTATCTGAAGTCTACGATGAAGAATCTGGACGATTTCTTTATCGACGATATCTGCTCGCGCAGTTTCGAAAAGGCTTTTCGCCAGATTCGGAGCTACGATCCTTCGCGCAGTCAGTTCAGTACCTGGCTGAAAACGATTGCCCACAACACTGCCCTCGATATCCTCGAATCCGAGAGGCGTGCCGGACGCGAGACCGTTTCGCTGGATGACAACCTCCAGACGGCCTCGGTGGCTGAGAATATGACCGAGGTGGAGACGGATGCGCTCGATTCTATCATCCGCGACGAAGACGAACTTCGTACCCGCGCCTATGTAGACGGCTTGCCCGACCTTTATCGCGAGGTCGCCCACAAACGCCTTATCGACGGCCTTCAGTACAAGGAAATTGCGGACGAACTGGGACTTGAGCTCAATACGGTCCGTACCCGAATCCGTCGGGCGAAAGACTTGATAGATAAGATGAAAAGAGATGAACAAGATGCCTAAAAAGAAAGACTTTGCGCTGATGTGCAAGCTTTATAAGGAGTGGAACGAGAAGATCAACGTCATCTCGCGAAAAGACATCGACAATCTTTACGATCATCATATCCTTCATTCTCTGGCGCTCAATAAATATATGGAAGAGAATGGCTTGCTGGGAGACGGGCTTGAGATACTCGACCTGGGAACAGGCGGCGGTTTTCCAGGAATTCCGCTGGCCTCGGTGATGCCCTCCTGTCACTTCACCCTTTGCGATTCAATCGCGAAGAAAGTCAGGGTAGCCCAGGCTGTCGCGAAGGATTTGAAACTCACAAACGTAACGTGTGTCAATGCCCGGGCGGAGACGCTTCCTGGACCTTTTGACTGGGTCGTTTCGAGAGCGGTCACCTCGCTTGACGCGTTTTATCCCTGGGTAAAAGGGAAGTTCAGCAAAGGTATTCTTTATCTGAAAGGAGGAGATGTCGCCGAGGAAATTGCTCAAATGTGTTCAAAATGCAAGGTCGACCCCGGGAAGGTAAGCATCTGGCCTATAAATGACTGGCTGAAAGACGATTATTTCGCAGAAAAATTTGTAATTGAGATAAGAAAATAATATCTTTGCCCTCCCAAATCCGAAAAACAAAAAAATAGATAGATATGAAAAGGACATTCCAACCCTCACGTCGCAAGAGAGTCAACAAGCACGGTTTCCGTGAGCGTATGGCTTCTGCAAACGGCCGCCGCGTTCTCGCAGCGCGTCGCCGTCACGGCCGCAAGAAACTTACCGTTTCCTCTGAGGACCGCTTTTAATTGATGCCGTAAGGCTCGATTAAAAAAGGGTTGGCGATGAGCCAACCCTTTTTTGTTTTATTCTTCTCCGAGGAACATCGGGTCCCAGGCGGGGAGTTGAACCGGTTCCTGATCAAGAAGCGGCAGGAGGTCTTCGGGAATGTACTTGCGCTCGACTACGAGGCGGAACATATACTCGTCGAACCACTCGTCCGTCATAATGATATTGCCCTTGTAACCGGCTGTCTCGCCCCAACTGTTTTCGACCATCCACTTGACGGGCTTACCGTCCTTTAGGTCGACTGCGATAAGGGTCATAGCGTGTGATGAGCCGCTGGCGTGGGTCTGGATGCGCTGTTTCTTGTCCATGGTGAACTGCACTCCGAGAAGAGACTCATAATCGAAGTTGGCAAGGTCGGCGACACCCTTCTTACGGTCGAGGAACTTTCCTACGTCGCAGGAGAAGTACATAGCGTTGCCATCTTTGATAGAGGCGATAGCCATCTCCTTGATCCTGTCTATAGGGAGGTTGAGATATAGCCAGTTGTCGCCGTCGTAGAGGTGACGGTCGTACTGGATCTCGTAAAGTTTATTATACTCGCGGGAAGGATCGTTCATCAACATTACGTAGTTGTTGTTGAGGTCGAATCCGACGAATTCGTCGTAAAACTCCTGGGGAGTGTAGGTCTTGCCTTTCCATTCGAACTCTAACGGCGGCTGGCCGTAGGCAAGGCAGAGGATGCGGTAGATCTCGGAAAGCATCTCTACCTTCAGTTTGCCGGCACACTTCGGACACTTTGCCTCGCGAAGTTTCAGGGCATCCTGCCTGAGGATGGTCTTCAGCTGGTTAGCCATCTGGGAAGTGCTGTTGGCTATGAACGACTCTGGCATCACTTCCGCGGGCACTACGCCGTATTTCATTACCAGGTTTGCAACTCCGGTCCAGGTTCCTCCGTCGCTTATAGGGTTGCTCAGGAGCCAGTCTACCTGACGGTCGTCGAGGGGAAGATCCTTGGTGTCTATAATCGCCTGCAGGAACAGGTTTGCCTTCTCGAGCTGGTCGTAGAAGAAGTTGTAGCTCTGGGAGAACTGGAACTTTCCAAGGTCGTGTTTGGTTATCGCAGCTGCGCGCAGGACATTGAGGCCGGTGAAGAGCCAGCAGCGGCCGGACTGCTTCTGGTCCGTGATTCCTACAGTCTTCACTCTGTCGGAGAATTCGGTGTCGATCATGGCCGCATTTTCCGCGTTGACGGCGATAGTGTTCAGCGCTACTGCGTTGAGGGCGTTGCGGACGGCTTTGTCTGCCGGGGAGCTTGTGTAACCCTGGCGGATAGTCTGGAGCATCAGGGAGTCAAGGCCTCCGTTCTGGGCGAAGGAGCCGAGCGAGACAAGGGCTGCGGCGGCGAGGGCGAAGATGCGTTTCATTGTTTTATTTCTTTTATTCTTATTGTACACAGTATTGCTTTATTTGACCATGATAGTCTTCAAACATGTCCGGAAATACAATAGTCCATTGTTTATCATCCAAATCTTTTTGAGAGCACTTATACAGAGTATAGTCAAATAACTGTATTTGTTTTTCTGTTGCTAGTTGCAAATCTTCAAAATCAATAACGAATACATAAAGAGTGTCGAAAGATATACCATTTATCGAATTATATCCTCTATCAAAATCCCACTCAAAAGGATCATAGGCGGGTTTAAATATAGCCCTCCATCCCGTCTCGTGAGCGGCTATTATGTAATTATTATTTCTTTCCCAATGACGCAATAACCATTGTATTTCTCTATTCTGATTACTCTCAAATGTCCAGTCTACAGCGACTCTTTTGTCTGTCTTATTCCGAAAAGGAATTCGATGGTGCCCCTCCGGATAATCAGAGGAACAAGCAGTAATAACGCAAACCAGTACAATCAATGGTATAAAATCATATTTCATAACACTAATACTAATATTTCAGCGTTGAAAAAAGTGTGGATAATCTTTGGTTACTGCATGGTATTCTTCCGACCAATCCGGGTAAACAATTATCCAATCATGAATAATAAGGTCTTCCTGAGAACATTTATAGACCCAGTAATCAAAAGTATAATTATTACTTTCACGTGCAAGTAAGATATCTCCGTGCTTTATTATGAATACATACAACGTGTCGTATTCAATATCACTGATATAGTTATACCTATAATTAAACATCTCTTCAAACACATTAGGATATCTAGTGGCCACCGCATTATTGCTAGTCTCTTTCGAATGAATTATATCTTTTGTATTTTGATATGAACGGCGAATCAATCGTGACACTTCAGTTTCAATACGCTTATCGAACGTCCAATCAACAAAAACATCTTCATTAGAATCGTTTACAAAAGTGATATACGAGTGGTTCCCCACCGTCTGAGGGTGACAGGCGGGAACCAAAATTAATACGAGAAAAGATAAGCTAAAAATAAACTTGGACTTCATTGATATTTAATAACTGAGGTTGTCGATAGCACCATGAATGGCTCCTAGCAGTAACGACCCAAGTAACGAAATACAACCAATACTATAGTCAGTCCACGACGGGGTAAGACGTTGATTAAGAACTCCGGAATAATTGGGATCTAGGTAATCATTTCCTTTGAGTCCCCCTATTGGATTTTTATCCCAATCCCAATCACCATCATAATTCCCGGTGATGGGATTAATTCTATTAAAGCCCTTCACATGCCTACTGAAGTACTCAAAAGCCCTTTTATTCGCATCTTGTTCAACAGGATGAAAATCGTGGTCATGATTACTTAATGCACTTGGAATCCCATATCGAACAAAATATGCAGGGCCTGAAACTTGACTCTGAATATAGTGCCCATATTCATGTTGAAATAAGTAATTGGACGGATCCGCATAAATACCTTTTTCCCCAAGAATATAATTACCCAGGGCGACTGCGCCCAAACTACTTGAATAAGTTTCTATTACAGTTGTTCCGCCATATTTTGAGACAGATTTCACGCCACTCAATAAATTCGCAACACCTGCGGCTGAATAACCAACAACGGTTTGTCGTATTTGCCAAGTAAAGCGGGAATAAATTTCCAAAATGCGAGCTGGTAAATCTTTGTTTGAATCGGAATAATAAAGGCCTAAATCTATCTCGAATGCATTAGAAACAAGGTTTTTATAATTGGTCAAAGCTCTATCTGTCATCCTACCGGCTTTTCCCGGATCCCAGAATCCTACAAAATAGGGAACGACAAAGGCTTTAACAATAGTATCTGGTAATCGTAAGGTAGCCGTAGCGAATGTCCATAGGCAACCACTCTCATCTGTATATTTTAGAGGATTATTGAGGCAATAGGAGTAGCGGTTGTAGTTCTGGCTGAAGTCTGGGTCCTGGACATAGGGGTCAGGACTGAGGAAGCGGCCGAGGAGAGGGTCATAGAGACGCGCGTTGGCGTAGATGAGGCCCAGGTAAGTCAGATGCTCGTGGCTGGTGAAACCTCTGCCGAGGAAGAGCGCAGGCTCGCTGCCGGGAGCGTAGGGCGTACCCGTCGACGGGTCGACAATCCTGCCCCATGGGTCATAGCGGTATTGGGCGATGATGTCCCCGCCCGAGGTGGAGATGCTTGTTACGCTACCGAGGTAATCCCTGCCGATGTTATAGAGGGTCCAGTTGCCGCCGGGCGCTTTTTGGAGCACCATCGGGGCGGAGTAGGCATCTCCTCCAAGATACAGCCGCTCCGTAACAAATCCATAGAAGCTGTCGTGCTCATACCGGCCTCCGGCATAAGCCTGCCAGTGGAGGAAGCCGTCCACGTGCTGTATGTCTGCAAAGACCCTTTCGCCGTCAGCATTGTAGGTGTACCACGCCTCCGGATAGTCATCCGTGTTCTCCATCACGTACGACGGCCGGTCGAAGGAGTTATACGTAACAGTTCTCTGACGATATGCCGGCTGGCCCTGCTCGGGAGTGAGGCCCGTTACCTCGTATGGACTTACTCCGGAGCTTCCGCCGTAGATGAGAGTACCTACTCCGTCGATGGAAGTGATGTTGCCGTTGTCCGCGTAGACTATCTCTCTTGTGGTGTTCCCCTTTGTGATTCCTGTCAGTCGGTTGAGGCCGTCGTAACCGAATGTCTCTGTGTAGTTGTATATGTATCCACTCCTTTGAAGCAGGTTGCCTGTCTTTGGGTCGAACTGGAAGGAAAAGTTCTGGATATATCCGTCATCCATCTTCCTGTATGTGGGGAGCCCGAAGGCGGTGTAGCCGTACTCGCGGCTTATTCCTCCAGTGGTGATCTCCGTAGGCTGTCCCAGGTCGTTTTCTGATACGAGGCTCCAGACGGTTATGTTGTTGGGGATAGTAATCCCCGTATTGTGTCCGTTGGCGTAGGTGTATGTCTCCGTAGTAATGTAACCGGACTGGCTGGTGTACGCTATGCTTGAGAGAACGCTGCCCGTGCTGTAGGTGTATGTCTTTTGGAGCCACTTGTTATAAGGGACGAACTCCTTTACTGTAGAGACTCGGTCATAACTATCGTATGTGTACTCCTTACCGGTAGAGTTGGTGGAGGAAACGGAGTTCAGCCTGCCGTAGGTATCGTAGGTATACGTGGTGTTGAACTCGTTCGCCCGCTGGACTTGCGTGGTGCGTCCGTACTTGTCTTTGTATGTTGTTACAGTTCCATTCCTGTTTGTATGCGTGAACTGCGACGAGCCGTCGGCGTTCCAGGTATAGGAGTCCGTCTCCGTCCCGAGGCTCGGATCCGTCATCTGGATCTGGCGTCCGTAGTCGTCGTAAGTGAAGGTAGTGACGACATTGCCGGGAGCGGTAATGGAAGAGGGCTGGCCGTCGTCGCGGAGAGTATAGGTGGTCGTTCCTCCAAGGTCGGAGAAGCTCACGACGCGACCCATTGCGTCGGTGGTCTTCGTTATGGCAATGCTGTCCTTGACGGTAGTGGTGCTCGTCCCGTTGTAAGACCATCGTGTCACGCGTCCTGAGGCCTCGCACAGGGAATCAGGCCTGTCGTAGAGATCGTAGTGATAGGTGTTCCAGTACGAAGGGTCCCCCGAGCCCGATGTCTGTCTGTACGGGAGCGACACGCGGCTAAGCCTTCCCCGGCCGTCGTACTCCCGGTTTGTCCACTGCCACGCTCCATTGAAGCGCTTCACTCCGCTCTTGATTTCACGACCGAGGGCGTCGTAGTGCGTGATTGTCTCTGGCTCACCTGTGGCGGTATGGCTCACAGTGTAGAGCCCGTCTCCGCCCCAGGCGGTGGTGGTCTGCTCCACTCCGCCGTCGGGATAGGATGTCTGAGTCAGGTTGCCCCAACTGTCGTAAGTGTATGTCGTAGATCTATTGCTGTAGTCCGTCACAGAGGTCGGCTTGCCGAACTTGTTGTAGCCGGAGTAGGTCGTGGTGTGGCCGAGGGCGTCGGTCTTGCTCAGCAGATACCTTCCGTTCGCGTCGTAGACCAGCGTGTCCCCCACGAACTCAGTGGCGCCGTACGGCGCAGTCTTCTCCGAGGTGACATTGCCCCGGGAGTCGAAGGTGCGGCGGGTGGTGGAGACGAGGCGTAGGCCGAAAATGATACCAGGAGCGCTCTGAAGAATAGGGTCGTGAGGCACCGGAACCGGGATGCCGTGTGCGCCGACATACTGTTTGGTGGTGGCGGGGTGGAAGAGATCATCGTAGGTGATGTTCGTCCTCCGCCTCCAGCTGGAATCTGGGTTGGCGTCGGCGTTGATGATGTGAAGTTCCTGCGTGAGAGCTCCGAGGACATATTTCGAGGGGGCGAGGCTATGTTGGTAGGTGTAATTTACCCTTTCGGATTGCTCTGGCTGAGTCCCGATATGGCGGGTGGTGATGACGGAGGAAGGTAGGTCGTAGTCGCCGTAGGTGTATGAAGTGGTAGTGGTGATGCCGGTGAGGGAGTCCACGGCTACGCTTTGAGTCAGGCGGGGATTGAGCTTACCGTAGGTGGTAGTGTGATCATCGTAACTGTTAGTGATTATCAAATAGGGCGTACCGTTAAAGTTATGCTTTATAACACTCTTAGTAAAAACGCCACGCTTCATTGGATTATAAAAATAATCGGATATCTCAAGCGGACTTGTCATCGAATCTATCGATCTGAGCTTTGAAAAACCGCAGAAACCAAGCCCAAGATGGTGGATGATTCCATCATAGTACCAATAACTCTTGTCGGCATATTTTACCCGTGGGTATTCTTCCCGATTATATTTTTCTTCTCCTGAAAGGACATATAGTGGGAGAGTCTTGAATGCAAATCCTGTAGAATTATCAATGGTTGAAGTGGAATCACACCAGTCCCGACTATTTTGGGGCAAGAAAGAATAACTGTTGACCGATAATCTCCCTTTACTGTCTACCGATTTAATTATGCGACGCATTTCAGGCGAAATCCTTGCATAATTAAAAGGATAAGCATAATCACCGTCGATCATCAATAAACTGCTCATACCGCAATAATCGACGACATTACTTGGTATTAAACCACGCGGGCTGGAAATCGTAACGGCTTGAGACTGATATTGGCTGAATGAGGACCCGTTAAGATTCATTATGGTCCCTACATTTGTCCCGTTTAGTTTAATAATATCTGCCAAACCGTCACGGTTAAGGTCGATAAAAAAGTAGGTATCATTAGCTTCTCTTGTTCCCAAATTAACATATGAGAGGGAAAATGATGAACCGTTAAACGAGTACCGTCTCCAACTGTCACCGGAATCTGCAGTCGGCGCTCGCATGACATCTATATAACCGTCCCCATTGAGGTCGGTGACATAACAAGGATTTGTGTCGGAAGCAAGGACGCTGTCTGTAAGTAACATAAAGGTCCGCTCCAATTGAAACGATTCACCGTTGAAACGATAAGCCTTAAGACCGATATTGGTGCCGTAACATAGTTCTGTCTGTGAATCGTTATCCAAATCACAGGCAATAAGCCTCTGAGGGCCATTTTGGGGAAATATGAATAGTTGAGCATCGAATAACTTCTCCTGCCCGGCAATATCGATTAACACAGTATTTGAATTCTGATTTTGCTCCGGTCCGGATAAGGTATAATTCTTATCGTAGGCAATAGTCGCTAACTGAACCTTCCCGTTTCCCAGGAAATCGCCCCAGAAATATTCCCGCCTACAGGGAAAGTCTTCATTGCCGCTCGTAATGACCCCCTCAACAGTAATGTCAAATTGGGCAGACTGTACAGGCGCGCCACCATCTGCGCTTTTATATACTGTTATACGAAGGATAGTATTTGAACCTGTTGTTCCATTGAAATTAACCTTGACCAATTCGTCCAAACCGTCTCCGTCTACGTCCACAGCTTCGATTGTTTGGAATCCGCTACCCGCTGTAATCGTATCGTACATGTTTGTAAAATCAGATACGCTGGGAGCGTAGAGAATCTTCCAGTTTGAGGGATAAGGACTGCCATAATCCGGATAAAATTTCCCGTTCCAGGTATGATAGTTTATTATCTCATAATTCGTCGCTTTCCTGTACATCAAAAAACCGTCGTTGTTGCTGCGATACGCGAACTTTCCTCTCTTATACACGTACTCATATGTATTGTATGCATAATTTGCCAGAAGAAGCCTACCCTGACCTTTGGATAAGTAATATTCAGGAGGGAGATATGTTAAGGATTCATAACCATAGTTAAATCTTAAGGGTCTCAACGAATCTTGTCCGGATATGCACTCTATCCGATTTAAAAGGTGAACATTGTCTTCCCGACTGTAAAATAAATGAAATCGACCAATCTCTGAATTACCATCCTTGGAAACGATGCGTTCGAGACGGTAATCGTGATATGAGGCTTTCCCGGCGTAATTCCGGGAAACATAGCCGGTTATGGACGAATAGAGAAAAGATATCTCAGCCAAGTAGTTGTCTGAAGAATCATATCCGTACCTGATTGCGTCAAGTCTTTTGGTGCCATTAGATTGATCGCTTAAATAAGTGTAAGTAATTATATTTCCGTCCATATCCGTCATTTGAGTAACTGGATATGATTGTTGGTGGGAAAATGCGGACTCTTCGCACCCAAAGGTTGCGGTCACACCATTTGGATAGGCGACATTGAATGAGGTTATATAGCCAAAAATGTTATAGACCGGTGAGGCAAGTATATTGCCTGAGACCGTAATGAGAGGATAGTCCGACATGGTGCCCGGCTGATCGTTCGGCACTAAAGGCACTCCATCAAGGGCAAAGACGGAATCTGTTTCAGAGACTCTGGCACCTTTGGCAATCTCATGATAATACTTGTTTTTATTGATGATAGAGATGGTGGGGACACCTTGAATATCCCACCCATACCCGGCCCAACCTTCTGCCGCCTGGCTATTATACACCAGAGAAATAGATGGCTTGAAATTGAAACTTGATGCTGCCGGGATACTTATAGTATATGTTCGTGCCCCGGAAGGCGTGATACCCTCTTCAAAGGGAATTTCCCCTACTGCCCGTCCTGAATAATCTTCCTGCTGACTACGTGAGGGCTCTTTTAACAGAACAGCGACAATCGAATCCTTGTCTGCAAGCAATTTTTTATGTAATAGAAGATTCTCCTCCTCGGTACGAAATAGCGACTGACGGAAGGTGTCAGACACATCCTCGGCGAATCCATGAAAACAAAAAGAGCCGAGCGAGACAAGGGCTGCGGCGGCGAGGGCGAAGATGCGTTTCATTGTTTTATTTCTTTTATGCTTATAGACGAGATGAGGGCCCCGATTAGGGCTACGCCGGCTGCGGTGAGCAGCACGTCGGTGAATTTCAGAACTACCGGATAGGAGCTTACGAGGTAGTTGCCGGGCATCTTTATCAGGCCGGTGTATTGCTGGAGAAGAACCAGCGCGATTCCGACCACAAGGCCGATAACCAGTCCAAGAAGGGACACGAACCAGCCCTCGAGCCAGAAGGTCCTGCGGATGACGGGAGCGGAAGCGCCCATACTCGAGAGGGTACTGATATCGTCTTTTTTGTCGATGATCAGCATGCTGAGCGAGCCGAAAATATTGAAGGCGACGATGAGCACCACGAAAATAAGAATCAAGTATATGGCCGCCTTTTCGTAGCGCATCATCTTATAGACAGCAGGGTGTTGCTGGAATCTGTCGAGGACTTCGAAATCGGGCCCCAGCAGCTCCAGGACCTGTTTTACGGAGACTTTTGGCCCGTAAATTTCAAAAGAAGTAACGTCCGACTCGATATGGAGAAGTTCGCGGGCTTTCGAGATAGGGATGATGACGAGGCTCTCGTCGGAGGAAACGATCTCCTTGGGCCTCATCGAAACAGTCTCCAGCGAGGCTGCGGGGTTGGCCATCGAAAAACTCTCGCTCTTACTGGGGAAGAAGAGAGTTAATTGTTCAAGGAAAAAGGTCTTGATCCCAAGCTCGGAGGCGAGAGTAGAGCTGACACTACACTCCCATGCCCCCTCGATTCCGCGGACTTTGGTGACGGCCTGCCTGTCTCCATAGCGCACGGCCACCTTTTCCTCGACCACGCCCTCGGCGGAGACGACCCCGGGCAGGGCCGCAACCTGAGCGAACGCATCAGCGCTCGAATCGAAAGTCTTTCCCACGGCCGGCCGGACTACGATATCGGGCGAACTGGCGTCCAGATTGTCCCTGATTATCCGGTCAAAACCATTGTAGACAGAGAGTATCACTATCAGCGCGGCGGTACCTACCGCCATTCCGGCGGCACCTATACCGGAGATCCAGCTGATCACACTACGGGATTTCCCGGAGAAGAGATAGCGTCCGGCTATGAAGCCTGATACTCCCACGTGGGAAACTATTTTTTGAGCAGTTCTTCTATGTGCTCTACATAATCGAGTGTAGTATCCAGGTAGAAGTCCAGCTCAGGAACGATTCTGAGCTGCTTGGCTACTTTTCTTCCGAGTTCGCCCCTGATAGCTTTGTTGTTCTCCTCGAGGAGTTTCATTACCTCTTCCTGCTTCTCGGAAGGGAAGATACTTACGTAAACCTTGGCGATCGAAAGGTCGGGGCTGACGCGCACCTCGCTGACGGTGACCATCGCGCCGCCGAAGGCGGCCATTCCCTTACTCCTGATAATCTCCGCGAGGTCGCGCTGGAGTTCCCTTGCGACCTTCTGCTGACGCGTACTCTGTCCTTCCATAGCCTTTTACTTTATGTTGATTATGTAGTAGTCTTTCTTTCCTTTCTGGACAAGGATGTATTTACCGTCGATGATGTCGGCCTCGGTAATGTCGCGGGCGATATCGGTTACTTTCTCCTTGTTGAGGGAGAAGCCGTTGCCTTGGATCATCTTACGGGCTTCACCCTTGGAGGGGAAGACCTGAGTCTCTACTGCGAGGAAGTCCAGAATTCCGACAGGGAGTTTTCCGCGCTCTACATCGAAGGTAGGAACACCGTCGAATACTGCGAGGAAGGTCTTTTCGTCCAGGCTGCGAAGATCTTCTGCAGTAGCCTTGCCGAACAGCACCTGGGAAGCTTTGACTGCATTCTCATATTCCTTCTCGCCGTGGACCATGATAGTAACTTCCTTTGCGAGAAGTTTCTGGAGGGTACGGCGGCCGGGATCTTCTGTATGTTCGGCTATAGCGGCCTCGATAGTCTCGCGGTCAAGCATAGTGAAGATCTTGATGTATTTTGCTGCGTCGTCGTCGCTGACGTTGAGCCAGAACTGGTAGAACTGGTACGGGCTGGTCCTCTCCGGGTCCAGCCAGATATTGCCTTTTTCGGTTTTGCCGAACTTTCCGCCGTCTGCTTTAGTGATGAGAGGGCAGGTAAGAGCATAAGCTTCCTTTCCGAGTACCCTGCGGATAAGTTCGGTTCCGGTTGTGATGTTTCCCCACTGGTCTGCTCCGCCGAGCTGCATCTTTACGTTTCTGTGTTCGAACAGATACAGGAAGTCGTAGCCCTGGAGGAGCTGGTAGGTAAATTCGGTGAAGGACATGCCTTCGGAGGAGTTGCGCTCGAGGCGCTTCTTAACCGAATCCTTGCTCATCATATAGTTGACGGTAATGAGCTTACCGATATCGCGGGTGAAGTTAATGAAGGTATAGTCCTTCATCCAGTCGTAATTGTTTACGAGCTCGGCTTTATTGGGAGCGTCTGACTCAAAATCGAGGAAACGGGAGAGCTGGGCCTTGATACACTCTACATTGTGGGCCAGGGTCTTCTCGTCGAGAAGGTTCCTTTCCTGGCTTTTCATCGAAGGGTCGCCAATCATTCCGGTGGCTCCGCCGACGAGGGCGAAGGGCTTGTTTCCGCATTCCTGGAAGTGTTTGAGGATCATTATGCTGACGAGGTGTCCGATATGAAGGCTGTCTCCGGTAGGGTCGATTCCTACGTAGGCCGACATGGGTCCTTTCGCGATTTCTTCTTCAGTTCCGGGGGTAATGTCTTTAATCATTCCCCTCCATTTCAGTTCTTCTACAAAATTCTTCATCGAATGATAATCTATAATCCACAAATTTAGTAAATAATAGTTAAATTTGCTTGTTTGAAAATTCACTTAACAATTTATACAGAATGAGAAAGAACATTGTTGCAGGAAACTGGAAGATGAACACTACAGTTCCCGAAGGAGTAGAACTTGCAAAGGCAGTTCTCGAGGCCAGCGCCAAGGTCCCTGCTGAGGTAGGTCTTGTAATCGCAACCCCGTTTACACATCTTTGCCCCGTCGCGGCAGTAGTAGCCGGAACTCGTGTAGAGCTTTCTGCTGAGAACTGCGCAGACAAGGAGAAGGGAGCCTATACCGGTGAAGTATCTGCCGCTATGATCAAGAGCGCAGGTTGCCAGTATACTATCCTCGGACACTCCGAGCGCCGTCAGTATTACGGTGAGACCGATGAGAAGCTCGTCGAGAAGACTAAGCTCGCTCTTGCAAACGGCCTTAAGGTTATCCTTTGCGTTGGTGAGAACCTCGAGGAAAGGGAAGCCGGAAAACACTTCGCAGTAGTAGAGGCTCAGACAAAAAACGTCCTCTCGCAGTTTACCGCTGAGGATATGGCCTCGATCGTTATTGCTTACGAGCCCGTCTGGGCTATCGGAACCGGCAAGACCGCTACCGCAGACCAGGCAGAGGAAATCCACGCCTACATCCGCGGACTTCTCAAGGATATGTTCGGTGCTAAGGTCGCAGACGACACTACTATTCTTTATGGTGGTTCCTGCAAGCCTTCAAATGCAGCTGAGCTGTTTGCAAAGTCCGATATCGACGGTGGTCTTATCGGCGGCGCATCCCTTAAAGCAGAAGACTTTATCGGAATCGCACTGTCATTTTAATTGACTCCCGGCTATACCAGAGCCAGACTACATCGTCCTCCATCTTTACGACCTGGAGGGCGATGTTTTTTCGTACCTCGTCGGCTCCGGTAGGCGAGGTCCAGCGCAGAAGACCAGCGGTAATGATCTGGTCTTCTTTGGTAGGTTCCGCCTGAAGTCTGACTATGAAATAATCAGACATATTGTCTGTGTGGAGCCTGAACTCAAGCTGGTCGGTATTGAAGGCGTACTGGCAGTTGAGAGGATTGAAGGTAATCACATCCGTCTTCCCGACAGCCATCCTAAGGGTGTTGTCGGTCAGGAACTCGGGGGTGTAAGTTCCTTCCTGGATGCAGGCAGGCAGGGCACACAGAAGCACGAGCACCGCAATTATTGTCTTTATCCTTCTCATTGCTCGATCGTGATTTCTTTAACAATTACGTCTGTCGTTCCGTCTGCCCAGGTAACGACCGCGCGCAGCGTGCCGTTGTGGGCCGCGGTAAACATGCCCTCGCCGTCGACCACGGCCGGCCGGTCATCGAAGTACCAGTCGATTTGCTCGGCTTCGACGGCGTTGTGGACATAGAGGGGGAAGCGGGCGCCCTTTTCGAAGGTGCCGTCTTTGTTTCTCACGCCGCCGGCGAAGTAGATGAACGGGATAGTGTTTCGACCGTCTATGACCATGGTCTTGAACGAGCCGCCCTTCGAATAGACGGCGTCCGGGGTGTAGACCGTCAGGAGCGTGTTGTAGGAGGTGCCGCCCTTAAGACTGTCGGGCATGAAGGTTAGACGGCCGTCGGACGAGGGGGTGACTTGAGTGGAGACGGGTTCGCCGTGGATAGGAGCGATAGAGACGGTACAGCTGTCGATTTCGGCCAGAATGCTCGGGTCTATCTGCCAGACGAGGATGGCCGAACCCTGGAAGGCCGTTTGACGGACGGTAGAGATAGGTTCGATGACGGAGAAGGCGACGCTGCCCTCTGGCAGCTTCCTTATGTCCTTAAGGGCATAGCGGGCCTGGCTGCCGTCCCACGAGCGGAAAGCGGGTTCCCCGTCCGAACAAAAGGTCTGCCGCTCGCCGTAAGGGAAGAAGACAGCAGTAATCGTATCGGCTTCAGGGAGCGCTTCTACCAGGTCGGCGCATTGGTGGTCCGGCCGGGCGTTGACTTCGTTTTTGAGCCAGCGGTCGTAGGCGCGAAGGGTGATGTTGTAGTAGGAAGAAAAGCCGGCGCGGTTGTTGGATTTGTCTATGTGGTAGATCAGAAGGCCGCCCCCGCCGATGAAACGGTCCCATCCTTCAGCGGCCCTGCACTCGAAGAGGAAGTACTCGCCCTGGGTATCGGTTTGGTAGTAGAGGTATTCGTGGGAGCGGGAGAAGGGCTGGAGGACGTACTCGCCCGGAAGGAGGGTGTCGCGCTGGCCGAGCTGGAGGATATCGAAATCAATCGCGCCCAAGCCGGCGGGGGTGCGGGTGCTGTCGTTGTGGTCGCCACGGTCCATCAGGGCAAGGCTGCCCCATAGCCCCTCGGCAAGGCCGCCGCTGCCTTCCTGGTCGGTGTCATAGAGGTCCTGCAGGCCGATGGCATGGCCGAATTCGTGGCAGATGGGCCCGATCTGGATAGGTTTATCGTACAGAATCTCGCTCAGGGCGGCGTATTCGTCGATCTGGACACGGTCCAGGTGGAGGATGATATTCTTACTCTGGAGGCGATGATGATGGGGCCAGATTTCCGTTCCGGAGAAGATTACTCCGATGCAGTCTACCGATCCGTCGGAGTTTGTATCGTACTGGCGGAAATTGATGGAATTGTTGGCTAGGCGACAGGCTTCTTCAACTGCCAGGTGGGTGGTTTCGTTTGTGTATGAGCCGGTCAGGCTTACTACGGGGCCGAGATCGAACTGGACGGTTATCGCGGAATCAAGCTGGCCGTTGAAGTATTCTGCTGAAGCGTTCAGGACGGAGTCAAGATGTTCTTCACTTACTGTAAAGGGGGTTCCGTTAAGTTCTGCCCTGAGAAATATGACTCTTCGGGCCTGCTGCCCGAAGGCGCAGGTACAAAGAAAAAGAGATATGAAAATGCCCGCAAAGCTCTTCATATCCCAAAGATACAAAAAAAATCAAGGGCCGATACCTCACGGCATCAACCCCAGACGTGTACTAAAACCTAAACCTACAACATAGATGCAAGAGGTTTAGGTAACGTTGCATATAAAAAATTATTTTTTTGAATTTTTTGTATTGAGGACGTTCATCGCGCGCTCGGCTCCGACAAAAATCCAATCCAGAACACCCTGAGAGACCTTTTTGCAGAGTTCCGGCATTTGTTCTTTTTCTTCGGGAGAAAGTTCGCCCAGAACGTAGTCGGCCTGCTCGCCTTCGTGGAAGTCGTGGCCGACTCCCATCCTGATACGGCAATACTCTTCGGTCCCGATCATCTCGGCGATATTCTTAAGGCCGTTGTGGCCTCCGTCGCTGCCGTTCTTTCTCATTCTGAGAGTTCCAAAGGGAAGGTTGATGTCGTCGCAGATGACAATCAGGCGCTCTTCGGTGATAGGGAGTTTCTGGAGATAGTACCTTACAGCGTTTCCGCTGAGGTTCATGTATGTACTGGGTTTCAGGAGATAAAGGGTCCTGCCTTTTACGGACATGACCGCAAGATCTCCGTACCTCTGGGTATTAAAAGAAGTGTCGGATGCCTGAGTCCAGGCATCCAACACCATAAATCCCATGTTATGGCGGGTCTTGGCGTACTCGGGGCCGATATTACCGAGCCCAACAACAAGATAGCTCTCGCCTGCCATAATCTGGACTGATTTTACTCAGCTGCTTCCTCGGTAGTGGCAGCTGCAGTGTTGCGGGTAGCGCGTACGCTGCAGATGATAGCATCCTTGTCGGTGAGGATCTGAAGGCCAGGGAAACTGAGGTTTCCAGCCTTGATCTTCTGATCGAGACCGAGACCGGAGATGTCTACTGTAACATCATCGGGAAGGTCCTTCATAAGACCGCTGACACGGATGTCGCGTGCGTTCTGAGTGAACTTACCGCCGAGCTGAACACCCTTTGAGTGTCCGCTGACCTTAACGGGAACGCTGATGCTGATTGGCTTGTCCTCGCTGACGGAAAGGAAGTCTACATGGAGGCAGAGATCCTCTACCGGGTGGAACTGAAGCTCATGGAGAATTGCTGTGTACTTCTGGCCATCGAGGTTGAGGTCAACGATGTGGGAATAAGGGGTGTTGATAAGGCCCTTAAGATCCTTTGCGTTAACTGTGAAGAGGATGTTCTCAAGACCTGCACCATAGAGGTTGCAAGGAACGAGACCCTGACGACGGAAAGCCTTGATGGTGGCTTTGTTGCCAACCTGACGAAGCTGGCCATTAAGTTCGAAATGCTGCATTTTTTAAATGATTAAAATGTGTTACTCAGTCCGAGTCACGCCCGGACCCCATTGCACCAAACCGCCGTTGCGGTTTACAAATGCGGCGCAAATATAGAAAGAATTATTTATTTGACAAAACCGGTTGCCTGATTCCAGGAAGTACTCTTATACCTTTCGTTGAGAACAGGCCACTTAGTAGTAGGGAGGAACATACTGAGACCACTGAAAGTGTTGATCTGGTTCCCAAGGAAGTATTCTGTACAGTTCTTATACAGGACAAGATCTGCAAGGGCGGCATCTACCGGAGCAAGTTCTTCATCGGTAGCTCCAATTTTGACCAGAATATCTCTGAAGTCGAAATGATACTCGTAACTGTAGTTGAATCCCTGGACCTGATATGTTTTAAGGCTGAGGATTTTATCGCGGTGTGCTTCAAAAACGGGAACGCAGGCTTCGGCGAGGGCTTCGACCTTACTGCAGTCATACAGACCGATCGTAGCATCGCCGTTATCTTTGTTCATCAAGTAGTAATCTTCGCAGAGTCCGGCGAGATCCGGCTTGTCTCCCAGGAGCAGCCTTCGGCTCATATTGACGTACTCGAAACCGTCTGTCAATACTTCTCCAGGTGAGGCGACCAAATAATCACACAGGTCGCGCCATTCGTACAGCACCTCGACTCCACCCATCAGACAGGCGTCCATCACTATATAGTCAAGATGATAGGGGAGGGCGTCCTTGAGGTCCTCTATGTTGAGCTGGTGGACAGAAACGCTCGAATACGGGCCGTCATACTGGGCGCCGACGCTCTTTTTTGCGATCAGACTGTTCTCATCGCTCTTTTTATAGTCTTTGGGAATCCATCCGGTTCCGTGGGAGGTGTAGACCAGTCCGTAAGACTCGGAAGGATATTTGTCCTTGATGTCGTTCATAACCTCCTTCATGAAGGCGGTATCGACGGAGATGGTTTCTGCGGGGTAGGTAAAGACGGTGTCGCGGACTATCTCTCCATAGTGTTCATAGATTCTGAAGACGACAGGACTGGTTTCAGTCTGCCAGTCGCTGCGGTTTACGGAGGCGTGGGAGAAGACTACGATAGCGTTGTTATCCCATTTTCCGGGTATATATCCTTCACATAGCTGGTCGAAGTTGGTATCCAGAGAGTTCTGGAGGTTGTTGTAACCCTCGCTGTAAAGGATCATGAGCTTATCGAAGTGAAGGCCGGACACACCCTCTCTGTCTGCCTTCTTGCCGGAACCGCTGTCCTCGAAAGGATCCAGATCCTTCTGGCAGGAAGAAAGAGCGAGAATAATCGCAGAGAATATGACTAGCCACCTAAATTTCATGGCCTACAAAGATAGTCATCTTTTCCGTATATTTGCATTTGTATGGCGTCGGATATTCTAAAGAACTATTCTTACTATCTGCGGGTAGAACGCGGTATGTCTTCGAATACCGTGAGCTCGTATTGCTCGGATGTCAAGGCCTTCATGGCCTGGATGTCCTCCCTTGGGGGCCATGGCTCCCTGGCCGCCGTGGATTCGGAGGATATCGCCGCTTTTCTCGCGGACCATTCGTCCGGGCTTTCGAAGCGCTCGCAGTCGCGCGAACTCAGCGCGCTGACCTCGTTCTTCGATTGGCTGGTCCTCGAAGGCGAGCGGAAGGATAATCCATGCGACCGGGTCGACTCTCCGAAGATCGGCCGCTACCTGCCCGCCGTCCTGTCGGTCGAGGAGGTAGGCGCCATTATCGACGGGGTGGACACCCGCGACCCGAAGGGCATACGCGACAAAGCGATACTAGAAATCCTATACGGCTGCGGGCTGCGAGTGAGCGAGCTCTGCGGCCTGCTCATTTCCCATGTCTACCTGGACGAGGGCTTCGTGCGCGTCGTAGGAAAGGGAAATAAGGAGAGGCTGGTGCCGATGGGGGAGAGCGCTGCGGCCGCATTCGGACAGTGGCTGGCCGTGCGCGGTGAAGCATACGCCCCAGAGTATTCCGACATCGCTTTTCTGAATCGCTTCGGAAAACCGCTGAGCCGGGTTTCAGTGTTCAAGATGGTCCGCGAATATGCCTTGCTGGCCGGCGTTACCAAGGAAATTTCTCCCCATACTTTCCGCCACTCTTTCGCGACCCATCTGATCGAGAACGGAGCCGACCTTCGCGTTGTCCAGGAAATGCTGGGCCACGAAAGCATCACCACAACCGAGATCTACACCCACATCGACACCGCTACCTGGCAGGCTGCGATTCTGGAACACCATCCCAGGAGATGAACTCCTGGGATGGTGCTCCGCACTATTACCCCCGCTGCTTCGCAGCTGCCCCGGTGGGGCATGCCGCCTCCGCTACGCTCCCGGCGGGTGCCTTCCGGTCGTCGCCCTGCTCCTCCCTCACGGCACGGCCGCTGATGCGGCCCTCGACGCTTTGCGCCTCTAAGTTTACCATTCGGATAGTTTGCAGAGGCTGAGGCGGGAGTAGGTCAGCGAATCTATTACTCCAGCGTTTAGCAGACCCTCGAGAGTCCAGGACTCGCGGGGATTGTTTTCGCGGTAGAGCGCGATGCCGTGGGCTACGCTGCGATAGCGGATATGGGGGTGGAGCCGAAGCGAGTCCTCCGGGAGGGTCCAGAGTTTCAGCGGCCGCGTGGGCTCTGAGCAGACGA
>ONOI01000034.1 GCA_900319375.1 uncultured Bacteroidales bacterium
CGATTTCGGCCTTAGGCGCAAACCCCAGCCTTACTAGAACAAATTACGGGGCAGGTAACCGGGACGGCTACTTGGCGAAAATGAGTGCGGAGGGCCTACCGGGGCTAGCGCCGGGGCGGGAGGGAAAGCGCGAAGGGTTAAAGGTTGGTACGATTTTTCGAAGTCAGTTCCTGAGGTCGCTCGCGGGAGTGCTTGCCGGGCTTCTTGCCTGAGTGCCCGCGACCTCTTTCGATCCTTCGAAAAAATCGTCCCCGATTGTTTCTGACGCCGCGAGTGAAGCGGTACTGCGTAAAGAAGGTCCTACCCTTCGCGGGAAGCGAGCAGGCAGGGGGAATATGTATTCCAGCGGTAGTGGAAGCCGGTAGTGGGTATTCGGTCGAGACGCCGCGCACTCGACTGCCCTACTAGAATAACCGAAGTGGTCTAGGGGGAAGGACGCTTCCCCCGTATGAATAGAGACACAGGCCGCGAGGTGGCGAGCGGCCGGTACTGAGAGGTGCGGGGGCCTAGAGGAGCGCAGCGACGAAGGCGACATCAGCCGCCCGGCCGGGCCGGGTATTTTGGAGCGAAGCAAGAAAATACGGAAAGGCGAAAAGGCCGAAGGGGGTTAGGGGGAAGGAAGCTTCCCCCGTATGAGAAAAGTCGCCGGGGCCCGACACCAGTTAATACTACCGAATAATCGTCGGACAAAGTACCCATCGCGCAAGCTGAGCCGCTCCCTCGAGCTCGGCGCAGCGCGATCGAGGGTTGGACATTGGTGGATAAAGGTCATAAGCGTGGCTATCACCTCTCGCGCAAGAGGTGATGGGAGCGAAAAAGGCCCAAAACGTGGATATCACCCGAATTGCGTATGGCGATAGCCACACCCCGCGAGCGAATAGATAGGGACCTTCCGCGAAAAGAAAAGAAGTTTCGCCTCCGAGTTTGGGCGTTCCCGTCCGCAGGCGAAAGAATGTTAGTTAATTCGTATATTTGTAGTGTTATGAATAAAGTATTGATTATTGCTATTGCAGCGATGTGCGTTGTTGCGTGTGGACCGCGCAGGAACGCAAAGTCGCAGGCGGCTCAAAAGGAAGCTGAACAATCAGAGCAAGTTCAGCACGCATGCTGTGGACATCACGGAGAAGCGGGATGTCCCTCTGAGGCTGTTCAGAAAGAATGTAAGCAGGCAGTCGGCGACGCTTGTCAGAAAGTAGAGGAAGCCTGCGAGAAAGTTGAAGAAGCCTGCGAAAAGGCAGAACAGACTACTAAGAAAGCTGCCGGGACTGTTCAGAAAGAGTGTGAGACTGTGAAGAGCGAGGGGATGACAGTCGTACCGCTCGGAAAGAAGGCGGATCCGAAGCCAATCAAGCCTGTTCCGAAACCGGTTAACAAATAGCGAAGGCCGAGATATTTGGAATTTCCAAAAATATCTCTACCTTTGCAGTCCTCTAACACGGTGCGATTAGTTCAGTTGGTAGAGCACCAGATTGTGGTTCTGGTTGTCGTGGGTTCGAGCCCCACATCGCACCCATGCTGCAACTCTCGGAGGAATCCGAGGGTTGCTTTGTTTTTAGGGGTCTTGTAAACACTTGGGTCTCCGACGATTAGAGAAACGAGTGGAGAAAGTGTGGGACAAGGATGTCATCGGGGAATCATTGTCACATCACAGAAAAAAATGTCTCTGATTATGAAATCTCTCTATCGCATTGCTATTCTTGCCATTGCAGGAATCATTCTAACAAGTTGCCTGTCAGGCATTTTTGATTTTTCATTCCGAGAATCACAAGAACTTATCGTTCCCGCAAATGGAGGAACGTATTATTTTGAAGTTGAGGCGACTCAAGAGACAAAGACCTCTTTTTCAGACAGATTATGGAGTTTCGAATATCGTGTTTTAATTGATGGTAACATTTATAATCAGCAAATTGTAAACATCATATTAACCAATGAACACATATACACAGGAGATGTTTTTACGGTTCCTTTCGAAGTCCCCGCCAACGAGACAGAAATACAAAGAAGAATCACGGTAGAAGCATTAAAGGCACTTGACGACAAGTGTTATCACTACCACGTTGATGCGCCTGAAGAGAATTGGCAACTTGTATGGGCGGCGACTCAAGAGGGTCGATAGTTTTATAACATTCACCGTTTGCCATGAGTTATGAGTTCTACATAATCCGCCAAGAGAAATCCTTGCCGCAAGATATATCACAGTATCACGAATGGATACAGCAAGAAATCGACTCTGCCGATTCTTCCCGCTATGATGACAGAGAGGTCCTCTGTCGGTCTCTGCGCAGGTGCTATCGGGGTCTCATACACATATCTCAAGAACCTCAACATTTCCGTGGACAATCCGTATCAAAATAACAAATGCATCATTCGCAGGGGCACAATAGTAACTTCTCCGAAAAAATAGTATCCTGCTTATACCTCATAATCAAACTCATTATGAAACGATTCCTTCTCATTGCCCTATCGCTTCTCTCGTTGGAAGCAATTGCTCAGGAAACACGCTCTTATGTTACTGAAACCGATGATTATATTGCTTGGCGACCCGATGTGAAACTTACTTTCGATATGTTCAAGAAGAGTACGCCTAACGAAAAGGATACAAAGGCAATGCAGGATGATAACCGAAAATGCGTACCCTATTTAGGGTTCTACAGAATTTTGGATGTGCCAAAGAGTCGGTCGGGATGGAAGAAAGGGCAGTTTGAGAAAGCGTATTACTGCGCTATGTTCAGCAAACATCAATCGTATATGGCAGAAAGAGACACTTTCGACTTACAAATCGCGCAAGCCCAATGGGACATCCTTGAACTTGGTACGAGAAAAAGTCGAATGTTACTTGATTCCCTGCAGCGACAAATCAATTCTGATTCAGGGAGACCCGTAAGTGGGGTCGTATCCATTTTTTACGAGACTGCATCCCAAAAAGGCGAAGAACTTTATGGCATGCTTTCGTACAGTTTTTTCAAGGAGGTCATTTTGCCTCGTGACCGAGAAATGTATTGCAAGTACAGGGAGTTGTTGGACAAACTCCTCTCCGACACCGCGCCATATGCAACAAGTCCCGAAGAAGCCGAGAGGTTTCTTCTCAAGAAGCCCTTGGAAAAGTATCTAAAGCCCGCAAAAACGGTTATTGGAGACCTGCGGCAAAAGGAGTAATCACATTAATACAATCTTTTAAGGTGATACATCAAACGACGGTGTATCACCTTGTTTTATTCCTTAAGCTGACACAGTGGGGGTTTTGACACGTCTGCCGCTTCCTGCTGACTACCTATCTGCTCCTTTCTATCGAGGTTCAAGTCGGGACGGCACGACGCACAGATATTAATACTCTTTATTTCCCGGTATAGACGCCTTCGAAGAGGATAGTGCCGGAGGTGCGCTCGCCGATGACGAAGGCGAAGGGGTGATCGCAGGTAAAGTAGACGATTTTGTGTTCCTCGGGCTTACCTTCTGTCTCGCCGACCATCTCGACTACGGTAACGGCTGCGGCTTCGGTGCCCCACTCGGCGACGGTGATCTTAGCTTTTTGGATTACGTCTTCAATCCAGTATCTATAAGTCTCCTCCTTAGGAGCGAACATCCTGTCGAACTGAGCGTTCTTTTCAAAAGCGCGGTTAAGACCGAGGGCCTTGAGGTTCTCTTTCAGGTAGAACTTGTTCTCGATGTCGAACTTGGGAAGTTTGACGTGGACCTCGGCATTAGGGATATAGCTATCCCAGATCTCCTGCCAGGAAATCTCGGTGAGTTTCTCGAGTAGCCATTCGATATTATTTTCGTCAGGAAGTAGTATGCCCATATAGAAGTGACCTCCGGTGTAGGGAAGAATGAGCGCGCCGAATCCGTCCATCTCTGAGTAGCGGTAACCGCCGACCGTGGACATCATTTTGACCTTCTTGACAGAGCCGTCGGGAAGAGTGAAGTCGTGGCCTCGGGTCCCGCTCTCCCTGAACATCGGATCGTACTGGCTGCCGGCCCATTTCGCCTTGAAATATAGGGCGTTCATAAGGAAGGCGACAGCATCGGGGGAGATATCGTTCGGGTCAAGGACTTTCTTGATTACACCGTCGGTATTGCGGCTGGACCACTCATTGATGCGGGCGGCGATAAGAGCCGGGTTGGTGAAATCTACATTCTCGACAGCGGCGTAGTAGTTCTCTTCGACCGTCTCCTGGAAGGCCGGAAGAAGGGGGAACTTCTCGTTGACAAGAAGAGCGTCGGTGACTTTAAGTTTGACGCCCAGCGAGACGGCGGGAAGCTGCTCGAGCAGAATCCTGCAATACTCATTGAGGGCATCGATGCCTTCGGCTCCATAGCCGAGGAAGTCGATTATCTCCTGAAGGGTTTCGTCGGAGGCGCCGTTGGCGGTCATCGCCAGGGCGTACTGAAGACTGAGCGGCGAGAGAATCAGACTTTCGCCATCGTAGACTTCGTCAAGGAGACGGAAGGCCATTGCGTTTCCGGCCGTGACATAACCCTGCTGGGTTTCGTTCAGGGTAACCTTAGTTAACTCTTCGGTCGGTGTAGGAGAAGAAACCTTGATGGGGTCCTTCACTTCGTCCTGCTTTCCGCAGGAGGCCATCACAATCAACGCAACGGCAACAAATACGATTTTTTTCATAATGCGTAACTAAAGCCTTGTATAATGTTCCACGAGCCGCAGGTGAAGTCGGGGACTTCGACCGGGCGTGACCCGTTTTCGAGAGACATGCGCGAGAGTTCGGTGATGCAACACCACTCCGCGAGGTCGTAGACATCCATATCGAGCGGAAGTCCGTGGTTCAGGCAATAGATTACACGATAGTCCATCAGGAAGTCCATTCCGTCGTGGCCGCCGACGGTCTTTGAAAGGGCTTCGATCGAGGGAGTTAAGATCGGGCTGCGGTAGCCCGGCAGGAGCGAGGCGAGCTCTTCGCCTTCGTAGACCCTTTCGGCACCGTCGGCGGACAGGCAGACGCGCTCGGAGGGATATTTCTGAGCGAAGCCGGCAGTTCCGACTAGCTGGTAGCCGCGATCGTACGGGCGGGGCGTCATGACGTCGTGCTGAAGGAGGATGGTCCTGCCCTTCTGCGTGCGGATCATGGTCATCGTAAGGTCGCCGTTCTGGAACCCGGCCGGGTCAGAACCGGTCAGCTCTTTGAGGTGACGGGGGCCGTTGAACGGGGCCGTGTCCATGGACACCAGCGTAGCGAGCCTGTCGCCACGGTGGATTCCGAGCGCCTGGCAGGCCGGGCCGAGGCCATGGGTAGGGTAGAGGTCTCCCCGCTGGGAGCGGTTAAGCTCGAGCCGCCAGCCCATATTGTCGGGGCCCCAGCGGTTTTCGAGGTTGTGGTGGTAGGCGCCTTCGGCATGGACAAGCTGGCCGAAAGCCCCACGGCGGGCCATTTCGAGGGCCGCGAGTTCGAAGCTGTCGTAGCAGCAGTTTTCGAGAATTGTGCAATGGCGGCGGGTCCTCTCGGAGGCCTTGACCAGCGCCCAACACTCATCCAGCGTCTGGGCGGACGGGACCTCGATCGCGACATGTTTGCCGCAGTCCATCGCGTAGAGGGCGATCGGAACGTGGTGGCCCCAATCCGTGCAGATATAGACCAGGTCCACGGCGGGGTCCTCGCAGAGCGCGCGGTAGTCCGTGTATGCGCGCACGCCGGAGGCGGCTGCGGCAGCGTCGGGCCGGACGTCGCAAACGGCCGCGAGGTGGCAGCCAGGGACCTTGGGAAGCCGACTAACGGCTTCAGTTCCGCGCCGGCCAAGCCCGACCAGGCCTACGCCTACGTCGGGGATGGGCTCTGCGCGGAACTGAAGCATATCAGTCCGGCTCTCTAGTGTCATAGCTGAGCTATAAACTGTTTCATGTGATCCAGGTTAGCCTTCGCACTGCGCCACAGGGCCATCTGGTTACGGGTACGTACCAGGTTGTGTTCGGGATAACGGATCTTGTAATAGGTATCTCCGTTGATATAATCAGCAAAGAAACGGACGGCCTGCATGAACGGGAAGAGCAGCGCTCCGTAGGGGAGGTTGTCGCGCTCTATCGGGAGCAGGAAGTCAGCACCCTTGATGTAGCCTCTTGTAAAGGCCTCAAAGATATCGAGCCTGAAGGCGACCTTGTCTGTAGCGGGGTCGTCTTCTGCAACTGTGTTGGCTGCAGTGCGGAGGAAATCGCCATAGTCTGAGAAGACGAAGCTCGGCATTACAGTGTCGAGGTCGATGACGCAAAGGACATGGCCTTCGGCATCGAAGAGCATGTTGCTGATCTTCGTATCGCAGTGGCAGATGCGCTTGGGGAGTTTACCCTCACGGTGGAGTTTTTCCGCGAAGCACATCTCGTCTACATTGGCCCTGATCTCTGCCAGGATAGCCTGGACCTCGGGGTCGTCCAGCCTGCCGGCTTTGTTGGCCGCAACTGCTTCCTCGAGCTGGCGGGCGCGCAGCTCCATGTTGTGGAAGCTGGGGATAGTCTCGCCGATGGGCTCCTTGATGTCTGCGAGCATGGCCTCGAAACGGCCGAAGTTCTCGCCTGCGAACTCGGAGTACTCAGGGGTTACTGAATCGTAGGTGAACGAATCCTTGATGAAAACGGAGATTCTCCAGTAGGTCTGGCCGTCTGTCCAGTAGGTCTTCGGGCTGTCCTTCAGGGGAAGGAAGCGGAGGACCTTGCGGTCGATGTCCTTTTCTCCGGCCGCTTCGAGTTTACGGCGGATGTGGCCGGTGACGGCCTCTATGTTGTGTTGCAGGAGGTCTACGTCGGTGAAGATAGCGTTGTTGATGCGCTGCAGGACATAGTCGGGAGCGTCACCTTCTGTCTTCACCAGATAAGTGTCGTTGATGAGTCCGCTTCCGAGGGGGCGGATCTCAGTCACTTTTCCTTCAAGCCGGAATTGTCCGACGATTTCGTTGGTGGTCATATTTTAGAACTGATAGTTGATACCGATGCCGATCCAGAGGCCTGCATCCATGCCAGGGGTGAAGCACTTCGCGAAGTCTGCTGATACGATGAAGTTCTGGTTCATAGCGATCTTGAGACCGGCACCGCCGCTGTAGATGAGAGTCTTGATCTTGGCGGGGTCATAGATAGGATCAGTAGTTCCGGTGAGGAGGTTGAAAGCGGGGTCATAGACCTTTCCGTCTGCAGCGGCGATCTTAGCCATTGCGTCGGCTTTGTAAGGCCTGGTGATGATACCTGCATCGAAGAACGGGTTCACTGCGACATAGAAGTACTGGTTCGCGAGGGTGAACTTGACGAGCTTGATACGGAGTTCGGTGTTGGCCCATGCCATACCTTCTGCAAGGATTCTGTTCTCACGCAGACCGCGGATAGTGTTCGAAGAACCGAAGCCCTCGGAGATCATGTTGCGCTGGACGAGCAGAGGGTTGTTCTGGATCATGAACAGAGGGGTCTGGCCTGCGATGGTGTGCTGCCAGGCGAGGCGGTATGCGAAGACGGGCTGTCCTGCAGGGATGTTGATAGGAATCGAAATGTAGTGACGGAAGTACATACAGGCCTTCAGGTAAGGGCTGCCGATGAAGTTTCCGTTGAGGTAGGCCTCTGCCCAGATACCCTTGTTCGGAGCTGCCTCCATATCGCGGGTGTCGTATACGAGACCGGCATTGAGCTCGAGCGAGATACCGCCGTTCTTCTCTGCGTCGGTCAGGACTCCTGCTGTAGAGAGGAAGTTGTAGAGAGTAGCGTTAGTGTTGTAGAACTGCTTGTTGCCGTTTACATTTACTCCGTTGTCCTTCATTGCTCCAAGATTCCATTTCCAGAAGTTCATACCGGCTGCCCAGTTGAGGTTGTCGGTGATGCGGCCCTGGAAGTTGGCGAGGATGCGGAGCATGTCGCGGCTCATACCGTAGTAGTTGACGTTGTCTGTAGTTCCGGGAACGTAGACGTCTCTGTTGCCCCATACATCATAGTTCTGGGTAGCGGCTGCGCCGTTGAAACCCCAAAGACTGTACAGAGGGTCGTTCATATAGGTTACGGATGCATTGACGCGCATGTTGGGGATGAGGTACTTCGAGTCATATGCGAGGTAAAGACGCATACGGTGACTGTGTGTGAAGTAGGAACCTTCCCAGCTGATTTTGTGGAGGGGATCCGGATAGGTACCGCCGTCTCCGTAGTAGTAAACATCTCCGAACGCTCCGGCCTGGAAACCGTTATCCACAGAATAAGTTGCGGTAGGAAGTACACCAAAAGACCAACCGGTTTTCATTTCTTTCTCCTCTTCCTGAGCGAATGCTCCGAAGCAAAGAACTGCTGCAGCAATAACTGCAAGGATTTTTTTCATACGTTATTAATTTTAGAGTTATAAATTGTCTAGTCCACAAAGATAGTTAAATAATTAATATCTTTGTATAAGCTATGGACGACAAGATAGAGGCCATTACCCTCAAGTTGGCGAAAGGCGACAGAGAGGCTTTTTCCGCAGTATTCAAGAAATATTACGGGAAGGTCCGTCTGTTTATCTTGTCGATTGTCAAGGACGAAACCGCGACCCAGGATCTTGTCCAGGATGTCTTCGTAAAGCTCTGGGAAAAGCGCCGTAGACTTACCGATATCCGTTCCCTCGACGACTTCCTCTTCATTATCTCCAGAAACACAGCGCTCGATTACTTCAAGAAAGCCTTCCGGAAAAAGGATGTTCCGATGGATCTCGTAGACGACGCTCTTATGGCCAGGATATCTTCCGACATCTCCGGCAGTATCGAAGCAAACTCTGAACTCGATCTCATTCGCAAGGCGGTGATGGCCCTTCCGGAAAAGCGCCGTTGCATATACATAATGAGTAAGATAGACGGAATGTCCAACGAAGACATCGCATCGGCGATGGGGATTACAAAAAAGACCGTCGAGAATCAGCTCCATCTGGCAAAGAGCGCAATAAAACATATTTCCTGATTTTCCTTTGGGTGTTTTTTCCCGTATGGTCGTCTTTATAGTAGAACCATATGGCAGAATTAAAACACTATTGGGATAACCTTACCCCTACCAAGAACGACGAATTAAGCGTCAATTACTCGCTGGACAAGGTACTCACGCGAATTAACCGTAGGCGGGCGGCAGTCGGCCTGTCGATCGCGTTGGCTTCGTGTCTGGCTATCGCTGTTATTTGTTTAACTCTTCTTCCCGGAATCAACAGCCCGGAAATCCAGAGGTATTATACAGCCTGCGGAGACAGACAAACTGTAGTGCTTCCGGACGGAACCTCGGTCCAGATGAACTCAGGATCGTCTATCGTTTACCCTGAGAGATTCTCCTCCAAGAACCGTACTGTCGTTTTCAGCGGGGAGGGTATCTTCAACGTAACGAAGAACGCCAGGCATCCTTTCATCGTGAAGGCTCCTTCTTTCGAGGTGGAGGTTCTGGGAACAGTTTTCAACCTGGAAGCATATCCGGAAGAGAACAAGTCTACTGTTGTACTCTCCGAGGGATCCGTAGTCGTAAGACACTCCGGATCGGAATCTACTCTTCGCCCAGGTCAGAAAGCGGAACTCCTGTCCGACGGCGCAGTGTCTATAGTAGATGTCGTTCCCTCCGATTATATGACCTGGAGCAAGGGAGGATTTGACCTTCACGCCGCGGGAATCGGAGAAATAGTCAGCCTGATACGCAGAACCTACGGTAAGGATGTTCAGCTTTCATACTCCTCCAAGTTCGACGGAACCCGCATTACCGCCAGGAGCGAGGCTCAGCGTTCGGTGGAAGAGTTCCTGGAGTTGATGGCAGAACTTATCCCGGGGATGGAATACAAAATATCGGATGACACTATATCTATTTACTAATAACCACTATGGAAAGAAGAATCATCCTTCTATTAATTGCCTTGTGGTCAATTTTTGAGACAGGAGCGTTCGCACAAAACAGTGTCGTTTTCAGCGGCACTCGCCTTACTGTCGAGCAGGCTTTGTCTCAGATTGAGTCCCAGTGTGGCAAAACCGTCGCCTACAATGAAGGCGTGGTAAATGTGAAGGCTATTGTGACGGCTCCCTCGGGCCAGATGACGGCTGAAGAAGCGCTCGGTGCCGTCCTTGGCCAGATAGGAGCTGAATTCAGCATTTCCGGCGATCAGATCGTGATTACCAAAAGGCAGGACCCCCAGGACGGTAAAATTACTTACCGCGGAAAGGTTGTAGACAACACTGGCGCAGTGCTTCCTGGTGTTGCTATTCTGGTCCAGGAAAGCGGCGATGCTGTTATGACAGCCCCGGACGGTAGTTATGAGGTTTCGGCTGCGAAAGGCCAGCACCTTGTCGCTATGCTATTCGGCTTCAAAGACCTGACTGTGGAGTGCGGCGAATCCGCCTTGATCAACCTGACGATGACGCCCGACAACCTGGTCCTGGAGGAATCGGTCGTCATCGGCTATGGTACCGTCAAGCGCAAGGATATCACCACCGCCGTGACCATAGTCTCCACCAAGGACGTGGATACCCGTCCGATCGTTTCTGCAGGCTCCATCCTCCAGGGAAAGGCCGCTGGTGTACAGGTTATCCAGCCTTCGGGTATGCCGGGAACGGGTATCTCGATAAGGGTCCGCGGCGCGACTTCGGTACAGGCGTCCAACGAGCCGCTCTATGTTGTAGACGGCATCCCCACCGATGATATCTCAAATATAGCTTCTGACGACATCGAGTCTATCCAGGTCCTCAAGGACGCATCTTCGAGCGCCATCTACGGAGCCCGCGCGGCAAACGGCGTCGTCCTTATCCAGACCAAACGCGGACAAGGCGGCAAGACCGAAGTCAAGTTTACCGCTTATGCCGGTATTTCCCGCCTCGGCCGAAAGATCGATGCCCTCGACACTGAGCAGTACAAAGACCTTATGAAGGAGCTTGCGGACAAGACGGTAGCGGTTCCCAACATCCCCGACGAGGAGACCCGCTATACAGATTGGACTGATCAGCTCTTCGGGACCGGTGTGGACCAGAATTACCAGATGTCTATCTCCAGTGGCAACGATAAGCTTCGCTACCACGTCTCAGCAGGACATCAGGATGAGAAGGGTATCGTCAATAAGGCGTACTTCAAGAGGACCAACTTCAGAGCGAATATCGACAGCGATCTATATAAATGGCTGTCTGCAAGTTTCGATCTGGGATACGCCCACAACCAGGGCCGTACGGTTTACGAAAGCCGCAGCGCGATGAGGGCCGGTTCCATCCTCTCGGCCGTCAACACCCCGCCGTTTATGCAGGTGTGGGACCAGGCTGATCCGACCATCTATGACGAGAACGCCTACGGCGCCCGTATCCTTAACCCGATGGCCGCGAATGCGGCGGATATGACTACAGCTTCCGACCGTCTCCAGGGTTCGCTCTCCCTCATCCTTAAGCCGTTTGAGGGCTTCAACTACAGGTTGAGTTATTCGATGGACCTGAATAATTCGCGCAGCGACTATTATCTCGACCCGCTCACGACTTCGGACGGCCGCTCGACCAACGGCTATGTATCCGAGGGTCAGACGCGCAATAACGAATGGCTGCTCGAGAATATCGCGAGCTATGAGCGCAGCATTGACCGTCACAGCTTCTCGCTGATGGCCGGCGCTTCGCTCCAGCATGCACTGTGGCAGGGAAGCAGCCTTGCCGGCTATGATCTCCCTCTGCAGTATCCCAACCTCCACAGCGTTGCCGTGGCGAACCAGATTGACGAAGACGCGACCTGGGGTAGTTCGTCGGCGTGGTCGCTGGCCTCGTTCCTTGGCCGTGTGAGCTACAACTTCGACGACCGATATCTGCTGACCGCCAACGCCCGTTACGACGGCTCATCGCGCTTCGCGCCCGGACACCGCTGGGGCTTCTTCCCGTCCGTCTCTGGAGCATGGCGAATCTCCAACGAAGACTTTATGGCGGACTGTCGGACGTGGATGGACGATCTGAAAATCCGCGCAGGCTATGGCCTTAACGGTAACCAGGGCGGAATCGGCAATTACGCTTACCTCGCTTCGATGAGCTACAGTAAGGTGGCTCCTACCGAGGATAACGCCTACCCTGGAATCGCTATTGCTCCGAACAGCGCGGCAAACCCCGATTTGACATGGGAAAAAACACGTCAGCTCAATGTCGGTATCGACCTCTCGCTGCTCGGTACCAGGGTGATGCTTACAGCAGACGCATATTATAAGAAGACTGAAGATCTCCTCCTTACGGTAACTCTGCCGGACAACGTCAACCTCCCCGGTGGTATTACCCGCAACGACGGCGAGATGGAAAACAAGGGAGTTGAGTTAACTCTGAGTACCAAGAACTTTGTGGGAGACTTCAAGTGGAATACTGATTTCAACATCTCGTTCAACAAGAACAAACTGTTGAAGCTCGGTCTCAACAAGGTTTACTACTACGCGGGAATGTACGAGACGAGCGAAAATGCCGTTGTCTTGCGCGAAGGCCTTCCTCTCGGTTCTTTCTTTGGATACAAGGCGCTTGGAGTCAACGTAGACACCGGCGACATTGACTATGAAGATATATCCGGGAACGGTATCATCGGACCTGAAGACAGAACTGTGATAGGCTGTGCTCAACCTAAGTTCACCTACGGTTTTACCAATGATTTTTCGTGGAAAGGTCTTGCGCTGTCTGTCTTCTTCCAGGGCAGCTATGGCAATCAGATTTTCAACGCGTCGCGTATCGATACCGAGGGCATGCTCGACTTCCGCAATCAGTCGACTGCCGTTCTTCGCCGCTGGAAGAGGCCCGGTATGGAAACCGATATTCCACGTTCAGGCAACGTAGACAATATCCACAATTCTTCGCGTTTCGTTGAAGACGGAAGTTACCTCAGGCTCAAGAGCCTTACCCTCTCATACACTTTACCTTCGACACTTACCTCAAAGGCTAAGATTTCCAATGTAAAGGTATTCGTCACCGGACAGAATCTGCTGACCCTTACCAAGTATTCAGGATATGATCCCGAAGTCAATGCCTACGGCGCCAGCTCTGTGGCCCTCGGTGTAGACTATGGAACTTATCCCCAGTCAAAAGCCGTGATTTTCGGCGCCAGCTTACAATTCTAAGAGTATGAAAAAGATTTACGGCATATTCATAGCAGCTTCATTGCTTTGTTCGTGCGAAGCTTTTCTCGACGAGAAGCCTCTGGCCGAGATTACGAGAGAGACTACTCAGACGAGCGAACTGGTTTCGGCCTATGAGACCGCGGCAGATGCTCAGCTTGAGCTCAATGGTGCATACGCCTGGCTCAAGTGTGATATGTATGAGGGCATATGGTTCTATATAGGAGAGTGTATGTCAGACAACTGCTACATCGGAGGCGACGGTATCTCAGAGGAGCAGCTCGGCAATATGAAAGTTACCGCCGTCAACAGCGCAGTGTCACTTCTTTGGGCTCAATACTACAGGGCTCTCGGAACTGCGACCAGCGTTATAGAGAACGTGAAGTTGATGCCCGAAGACGCGATCAGTGCCGATGACAGGGCCAGGATTTCCGCCGAGGCGAAATTCCTCCGCGCCTGGTTGCTGTTCGATATCGTCCGCTATTGGGGCGCAGCTCCGCTTTCGCTTGCCCTTATTCCCTCGATTACGACCGACAACATCGATCAGTGGTATCCGGTGATGTATCCGGAAAGGACTCCTGTCGAAGATATCTACAAACAGATTCTCGAGGATCTTGGAGACGATACCATCGCAGCTCTGCCCAGCAAGTCGAAAGGCTCTGCCGAGGCAACAAAGGGCGCGGCTTACGGACTCCTGGCAAAGGTTTACGCGACGATGGGCGAGAAGTCCGGACGCGACTATCAGAAGGTTGTCGACTATTGCGATCTCGTAATGGGAGAAGGATATAGCCTTGTCGAGAACTTTGATGACCTTTGGACCGTATCCGGAAAGCTTTCCTCCGAAGGAATCTTCGAACTCTATTTCTCTGATGTGGCAGAAGGTCACAACTGGACCTACTGGGTGCTCCTTTCCGACAAGAGCGGGGAAGTGGAGGTCAGCTGGAGGCGCTACTGCTGCCCGTCCCACGATCTGGTGGCTAAGTTCGACAAAACAAACGACGTCCGCTATGCTTCGTCGATCTACTGGGCGAAAGTTCCTTATGACACCTATTATCCGGCAAACAATTATCCGCTGGCATATAAGATCCGTCAAAAGGAAAGCGATATTATTCTTCTCCGACTCGCGGATATAATCCTCCTGAAGGCCGAGGCGCTGGTCGAGCTCAATCACCCCGAACTCGCTATGCCTCTGGTAAACCAGATTCGTTCGCGTGCCCACATCTCGGCCCTGCCCGAGTCCATGTCCCAGGCCGATGCGCGCCTCGCGGTCGAGAACGAGCGTCAGCTCGAACTCTTCCTCGAAGGCCATCGCTGGTTCGACCTCCTGCGCAACGACCGCATGGAGGAGGTTATGCTTCAGTCCCACGACAAAAACGGCAACCTTCAGTTCACTGAAATCCCTTCCTGGCGCAGGCTCCTCCCCATCCCTCAGGACCAGTTGGATATAAATGAAAGACTAACACAAAACGAAGGATATTAATAATACATTAACCATCATTATTAACACTTATGAAACGTTATTTATCTCTATTGGCAGTTGCGGCTATCCTTTTTGGCGCCGCTTCCTGCGAAGACAAACCCGAGAAGAACGACCCCGTTGCCGGTGCTCCCGAGTTTGCTGAACTAACTGTGAGCCCCGAGACTGTTACAGTCCCAGGAGAACTTTCGATCAAAGCAGTCATCACTGATGCGGTAGCGAACCTTTCGACGCTTGAAATTTCAGCTGCTCTCGGCTCAGGAAACGTAGTTGCTTCAACTTCTGTCCGCACTCAGGGTAAAGAGGCGGATGTAGAACAGACACTTGCGATACCTTTTACCGCCGGAATGGCTCAGGGCGCTGAACTCGCAGTTTCCTTCGAGGCCATCAATGTCGACGGCAAATCGACAAAACAGGTCAAGAAAGTCTCGATCAACCGTCCTGAACTCCCCGACACCCTCTTTATGGCTCTTGGCGGAAATGTCCTCAAGATGGGTAAAGACGAGGCCAATGCCAACCTCTATAAGACTGAGGTCGGATCATTCGAAAGCATCACTACCGCAGTTATCTCTACCGCAGAGGATGCATCAGAGGCCGATATTATCTGGGGTACTTCCAAGGAGGACAACAAGGCTGAGATTTGTTCCTTCTCCGACGCGAGCGGAATCAGCATCTCTTATCCTACCATCCTTGTCGAACAGTATACTTTCGACGCCGTCTCCTTCGAGGTTAAGGCTGTTGGAACTGAAGTTCATGTTTCCGTAGCAGGAACAGAGCTCAAGCCTGAGGCAGGTCTTCTCTATGCAAATATTTCCTTTGAGAAGAATGCGGAGGTTGAGATTACCGGAATCGAGGATATCGACAACGCCTGGAACCGCGACTTCTTCGAGAAGCTCGACAACGGCAAGTTCAAGTTCCTCCGCGAGAGCGGTCAGTACGATGTCTACTACTCTCCGAGGTATAACTACATCTGGATTGCCAAAGTCGGCGCCTCTGCTCCAGAGTGTCTGTGGATCGTCGGCCATGGATTTACGCAGGCTCCCGTGTGGAACGATGACTTCCTCTATGGCGGATGGGAATTTGAGCCTATCACCAGAGTCGGCTATGCTGTAGCTATTGGTGGAGATAAGTACCAGTGTTCTCTCTACCTCAACAACGAGCACGAGTGGGCTACCTTCGAATTCGAGGTATACTCCGCTCTTGATTGGAGCAAGGACAACGGCTTCGGTGGAAAGACCATCTCCGGCTTTGCAAACGGAGTAAGACTCAGCAATGCTGCAGATGGTATGCCCGGTCTTACCAGCGACACCGGCTTCCAGCCTGGCTACTACACCATCGTATTCGACAACGCTACTGGCGATATCAACCTTACACGTCACACTGAATGGGTTGATGCCGGCGGTTCCGGAATCTTCATTGGCGGCAAGCAACTGCTCTCATCTGAGAAATATTCCTACGAGACTATCGAGTTCACAAATGGTGCGGAAGTCTCCTATTCGGGTATCACCAAGGCCGAGCTCAACCGCGACTTCTTCCGCTTCGAAGGAGACAAGGCTTACTTCCAGGGTGTTACCGGAAGCTACCTCGTACAGTACTTCCCTCAGTATGGGTATACTTGGATCTCCAACCGCGATCAGGCATTCCCGGATGTCATCTGGATTCTCGGAAGCGGCAAATGGGCAGCCCCTACCTATAGCACCGAAGCAGCCTGGGAAGACGGCGCCTACAACCGTGAGGCTCCTTACTTCGTAGTTGCTCCGAAGATCGCAGAGAATACCTATCAGGCAACTATGTCGATGTCTACTGACAACAACGACTGGAGAGTTCTCCTTGAGTTCTATAGCGACCTCTCTTGGGGTGACAACGGTACCAAGCCGAAGGCTATCACCGGTCCTGCTGCATCAAGGTTCTATCTCAACCCTGAACACGAGACTTGGTTCTGCGGTGTTGACGAGCAGGGAGATCCTTTCCAGCCAGGAAATTATAAATTTGTATTCACCGTCGTTGACGGAGGACTCAGTGTTGATGTAACAAAACTCGACTAATGAAACGTTTAGCTCTGATACTGCCGGTCCTGGCCTGTCTGTCCTGCGCTTGCAGCAGCGACGGCAGCAAGGACAACCTTGGCAAACCCGATATTTCGGGGACCGTAGTCTTCGAGGCTGCCCAGTCCGGCGGTACCTCAGCCCTTTACGCTCAATCAACAGTTGCCGGTGAGGCGATAAATCTTACCGGCACTTGGAAAATCGACGACCCTTGCCGTCCGGACCTGGCTCCGGACGGTAAGACCGTCGTCTTTACCGCCCGCGAAAAAGGGAAGTGGAACATCTACCTCTACGACCTTACTACGGGCGCCCTCCCGGTTTGCCTCACGGCTGATGAGTCTGCGGACTGCAAAGACGCGCGTTTCGCAGATGGCGGAACTGGGATTATTTATTCCAAAGGCGGACAGATAGCCGTTATGGATCTGTCTTCCAGGAAGACGGAGGTGCTCACCTTTGACAGTTCCGCATCCAACGCCCAGCCGACTCTGAGCTCAGACGGCGCCACTGCGGTCTTCGTAGCCCCTTCGGGACACAAAACACAGCTTGTGAAGCTCGATGTGAAAAGCCTGTCTTCCTCAACATTCCAGATTGCGGACCCCGCTTCTCTTATCTGCCCCGTTTTCGTCGGGGATAAGGTGGCATATGAGGCTGTCGGCACAGGCATCCTCGTAGACGGAAAGACCGTTTTCAAGCAGGGCCGTTCTCCTTCTCCCGCGTTCGATGACTGGATTGTCTACGAACTGGGCGGGGAGGCCAAAATCGGCAACATTACTACGGGCGAGAACTACAGCCTTGGCCTGGACTCTCTTATGTCTTTCCTGACATTCTCAAGAGTCAAGGTTGATATAGCCCAGCCCGAAAACGGAGGGCGTACAGACGTTACTCCTGTAGTGAATACTGACGAAATTACGTCAGATACCAATAAGCCAGCCCTCAAGGGAAGGCTCGTTTACCACAACTATACATCCTATGACGCGATGGATTCAAGGATGTATATCTACGATTTTGCAGACAACACCTTGACGGAAATCAGCAAGGGCTGGACTACCGTCAATCATCCTATGAATGCCCACTTCTCGGCCGACGGAAAGTGGATTGTGTTTATGGGAATAGGTCAGGCTACCG